>NZ_JADMQH010000009.1:0-249557 GCF_015559655.1 Bacteroides sp. 1001136B_160425_E2
ACTCTATTACTAAGCGTTTTTTCTTTGTTACTAGAGTAAATAAAATTCCGATGCATCTAATATTTATTCAAAACGGTACGGAAATGAACTAAATGATCATTTATTTTTAGACATAAGAACAAAATAACATAAATGCTGCGCTTTGAAGCTTATTTCTGTTACTTATTGAACTGCTATTTTATTTTTTGTTCTTATGTTCTTCTGTCTGTATTAAATTCTCATTTAATTAAAAACTGCATAAAAAAGAGAAAATTCCAATATCAGTTATATAAAGTATTAGCATATACCAAACAAAAAAGAGAAATACTTACTCTTACCTTTTTATTTCTCCTTTTATTCTTGACAAAGAAAAAAATTGTAGTATCTTTGTGATACTCTTCATATCAACCAGGCAGGAAACCTGCCTAGTTTTCGTGGCAGGCATTTTTATGCCTGTCCTGATACTTCATATGGCGGTTTCGTACCCCCGTGTGGAGTGTTAATGCACCCACTGCCTGGTTGGTGAAGAGTAACGGGAAAGGCGGAACCGCTCTTATTTCATAGAAAATCTTCGTCTACCACCTTATTCATAATTATATTATGGAAACAAAACAAGTTACCGTTCAACCAGCGGTGGGAGGCATGATAAAGGCTTCCAAAGATTCATTTGTTATTCCTAAAGAAGAATTAAAGGATTTCTACCTTAAATTTGCTTTCCTCCTGCATCCGGATTCCTGCTCCGTAAACCGTACCGAATTCGAACTATTAAACATTCTGCTGAAAGACCTGAAAAAAATCTTGGCAGCATTGACTCACCTCAACACCCATCCTTGGGATGAAGGCATCGCAGAAATCCAAATTTCATGCGGTGTTTACTCCCTACAAGATAACTTGAGCAAAGAAAAACGTATGCAAATGAACACCTCTACGGGTAAACACCTACAATTTCTCACCCAAATGGCTATGAACAGTCCAGTGTTCAAACAGTTATTCAGGAACTATCACAATCATTATATCCAAGTGGAAAGTTTGGTTAAACAGATGGCTAAAGAAATGGACCAACAGAAGCAATAAGAACAAAAGTTGGAGAATCAACAGAGGGGGTATCTTTAGAAAAACACATGTTTTTATAAAAATACCCCCTTTAAAATAGGGGTAGTTTCAGAAAAAACATATAATTTTGCGCCATCAACCGATAAAAAGTAGACCATTTATGTCAAAAATGCGTTTTTTCGCCTTACAAGAGCTTTCCAACCGGAAACCTCTGGAAGTAATCACTCCTTCCAACAAACTCTCAGATTATTATGGTAGCCATGTGTTCGACCGCAAGAAGATGCAAGAATATCTTCCCAAAGAAGCCTACAAGGCCGTAACCGATGCTATCGAAAAAGGTACGCCCATCAGCCGGGAAATGGCAGACCTGATCGCCAACGGCATGAAGAGTTGGGCTAAGTCACTCAACGTCACTCACTACACCCACTGGTTCCAGCCTCTAACAGACGGAACAGCCGAGAAACACGACGGCTTTATCGAATTCGGTGAAGACGGCGGAGTTATCGAACGCTTTTCCGGAAAACTGCTGATCCAACAAGAGCCGGATGCTTCTTCTTTCCCTAACGGTGGTATCCGCAACACTTTCGAAGCGCGAGGCTATACTGCCTGGGATGTTTCTTCCCCGGCATTCGTGGTAGATACCACTCTTTGTATCCCCACTATCTTCATTTCTTATACGGGTGAAGCACTGGACTACAAAACTCCATTATTGAAAGCACTTGCCGCCGTAGATAAAGCAGCTACGGAAGTTTGTCAGCTATTCGACAAAAACATCACACGTGTATACACAAATCTGGGGTGGGAACAAGAATATTTCCTTGTCGACTCTTCTTTATATAATGCACGTCCCGACCTCTGCCTGACAGGACGGACACTGATGGGACACTCTTCTGCCAAAGACCAACAGTTGGAAGACCACTATTTCGGCTCCATTCCTCCACGTGTCACCGCATTTATGAAAGAACTCGAAATCGAGTGTCACAAACTGGGTATTCCTGCCAAAACCCGCCATAACGAAGTAGCTCCCAACCAATTTGAGTTGGCCCCTATCTTCGAAAACTGTAACCTTGCCAACGACCACAACCAGCTTGTCATGGATTTGATGAAACGTATCGCAAGGAAACATCATTTCAATGTACTCCTGCATGAGAAACCATACAACGGAGTAAACGGTTCAGGCAAGCATAACAACTGGTCACTTTGTACAGATACGGGGATTAACCTGTTTGCTCCCGGAAAGAATCCGAAAGGCAACATGCTGTTCCTCACTTTTCTGGTAAATGTATTGATGATGGTCTATAAAAACCAAAATCTGTTGCGTGCTTCCATTATGAGTGCCAGCAACAGCCATCGTCTGGGAGCCAACGAAGCTCCTCCCGCTATCCTTTCCTGTTTCCTGGGGTCACAACTTTCGGCCACTCTCGACGAAATTGTCCGCCAAGTAGGAAACGAAAAGATGACACCGGAAGAAAAAACGACATTAAAACTAGGCATCGGACGTATTCCCGAAATCCTGCTGGATACCACCGACCGTAACCGCACCTCTCCTTTCGCATTCACCGGAAATCGTTTCGAATTCCGTGCCGCAGGTTCTTCTTCTAACTGCGCCGCTGCAATGATCGCCATTAACGCTGCTATGGCAAATCAGTTGAATGAATTCCGCGCATCAGTAGAAAAATTAATGGAAGAAGGCGTAGGCAAAGACGAAGCTATTTTCCGTCTACTGAAAGAAACTATTATCGCTTCCGAACCAATCCGCTTTGAGGGTGACGGTTATTCCGAAGAATGGAAACAGGAAGCCGCACGCCGCGGACTGACTAACATCTGCCACGTACCGGAAGCCCTGATGCACTATGTTGACAATCAATCCAAATCAGTGCTGATCGGCGAACGTATTTTCAACGAAACCGAATTGAACAGCCGCTTGGAAGTAGAACTGGAAAAATACACCATGAAGGTGCAAATCGAAGGCCGCGTACTAGGTGATCTTGCCATCAACCACATCGTACCTACTGCTGTTGCTTACCAAAACCGGTTGCTCGAAAATCTTCGCGGACTGAAAGAAATATTCCCGGCTGAAGAATACGAAGTATTGAGTGCCGACCGCAAAGAACTGATCCGTGAAATTTCACACCGGGTAACTTCCATTAAAGTACTGGTTCGTGAAATGACCGAAGCACGGAAAGTTGCCAACCATCTGGAAAACTACAAGGAAAAAGCGTTTGCATACGAAGAAAAAGTACGTCCATACCTTGACCAAATCCGCGATCACATCGACCATTTGGAGATGGAAGTGGACGATGAGATATGGCCGTTACCCAAATATAGGGAACTGTTATTTACCAAATAAAATGCCTGTAAGATTGCACGAAAGCTCCCACTTTTGTGCAATCTTTTTATAGATTCGTTCATTTTCTCATTTTTTCTTTTTACTTTTGTGCTGTATAACACAGTTTTGTAGCACTCATGGTAAAAATGAATATGTCAGACATCGATATTTCGGAACCGTTATCCGATATGTTAGCTCCTTTAAATAATGAGCAAAAGGAGTTTCTGATGAACAATTATACAATACAAACCTACAAAAAGAATGAAACCATCTACTGCGAAGGAGAAACACCTTCTCATCTGATGTGCCTTATCAGTGGGAAAGTAAAAATCTTCAAAGATGGCGTGGGAGGTAGAAGTCAGATTATTCGCATGATTAAACCACGCGAATACTTTGCTTATCGTGCTTATTTTGCCAAACAAGATTTTGTAACTGCTGCAGCAGCTTTCGAGCCTTCCGTTGTTTGTCTGATTCCCATGAATGCTATCCTGACCTTAGTTGCCCAAAATAACGACCTGGCCATGTTCTTTATCCGCCAGTTGTCTATTGACCTCGGCATTTCTGACGAACGTACCGTTAATCTGACACAAAAGCATATCCGCGGACGCTTGGCCGAATCTCTCATCTTTCTGAAAGAAAGTTACGGGCTGGAAGAAGATGGATCTACTTTGAGCATTTATCTTTCACGCGAAGATTTAGCTAATCTCTCTAATATGACTACTTCGAATGCTATCCGCACACTGTCGCAATTCGCTACGGAACGGCTGATTACGATCGATGGAAGAAAGATCAAAATCATCGAAGAAGAAAAGCTGAAAAAAATAAGTAAGATTGGATAAGCTCCTTGTACCAATCCTCCACTCTAAATAGTGAACATACATATAGAAAATATAATTGCAGACATAAAACGTGGTAACAAACTAGCTTTCAAAAAGCTATTTGATGACTACTATCCTATTCTTTGTGTTTTCTCCTCCCACTATATTGATGACAAAGAAGTGTGCAAAGACATCGCACAAGATGCGTTGCTAGCTTATTGGGAGCGGAAAGAAGATTTCGATAACATTCTGAAAGTAAAAAGTTTCCTTTATACCGTCACTCGAAACAAATGTCTGAATCATCTCAAACATGAACAATTAGACATTCCAGTTTTCCCCAGACAAGAAGAGTTTGACAGTGGTTTTGAAGCCGCTATTATCGAACAGGAAACATTCCGCATAGTTCGCAAAGCGGTAGAAGAATTGCCTACCCAAATGCGAAATATTATATTATACTCTATGAAAGGGTTAAAAAACCATGAGATTGCTGACAAATTGCAAATATCAGAGGGTACTGTCCATACGTTAAAAAAAATCGCCTATCGCAAACTCCGCGAAAGTCTTAAAGGTATAAATTACGCCTTATTACTCTTTTTATGCAAATAAAGTAACTTTTTGATTACCCCGTTTTTTCGATTGGATTGTTTTATATACAAACAAATCCTAAAAACGATGAATTCATTCAAAGAAAACTTTAGAATTGCAAAATTCCTTGCTTCTCTATTCACACATTCGTCTATCCCGGAGGAAGAAAAAGCCTACCGTGAATGGATTAATGAAAATCCGGAGCATCAAAAGCTAGCCAAACGAATATTGAATGAGGAAACGTATGAAAAAAACACTCAGTTAATCAAAAGTTTCTCTTCACAAAAAGCATGGGACAAAATCTACCCGCTATTGGGAGGAGAAAAAGCATCCGGTTTCCTTTCATGGAGAAAGAGCCTGAAATATGCAGCTCTCATTTTGCTTCTGATAATACCGGCTTCCTACCTTATATATAATTGGGTAACCAGAGAGCCCATCGGCGAAATCGCTCCAGGAACCCATGGCGGAGAACTTACTTTAAGTAACGGCAACACCTTCAATCTTTTCGATAATGTCCTCCCGGAAGGTGCAGCTGAAATGTTCATCATTGATTCTAAAGGGATCAATTATCAAACTCCTGCCAACAAGCCCAAAGTGAAAGAAATCAAGAACACACTCCGTACACTGCATGGCATGGAATGTCACATTGTCCTTTCAGATGGCACAAAAGTACATCTGAATGCAGAATCAAAACTGACTTACCCTATTTGTTTCAACGATAAGGAACGTATCGTACAGGTTGAAGGTGAAGCCTATTTTGATGTTGCTCCGGATAAAGCACATCCGTTTATCGTACAGACACCGCATACCTCTATTCGGGTGACAGGAACTTCTTTCAACGTAAGGGCTTATGCGGATGAAGAAGTGGAAAGTACTACGTTAATCAGTGGAACCGTAAAAATCAACAGCGGAAATGAAACATACCAATTAGTTCCCAACCACCACTATACTTATAATAAAAAGACTCATGCAAATACCGTCACTAACGTAAACACAGAGCTGTATACATCTTGGGAATCCGGATCATTCATCTTTTTAAATGTGCCTCTTGAGAATGTGATGTCATATCTTGCCAAATGGTATGGGTTCAAATACACTTTCGAGGACGAAACTGCCAAACAAGTACGAATCGGGGCATCCCTTAATCGCTATGAAAACATGAACCCGATTATCGACATGATAACAGAATTAAACCTGGTAAATATCAAGCAACGAGAAGGCATCTTGCATATTTCCTACAAACAGTAATAATACATAATATAACTAACGCATTATGAAAAAACGAACGCAATCCCTGCCATGGGTGGTATCTTATGTAAGCAGAAATGTTGTGAAATTCTGTCTTTTATGGATATTCTCCCTTTCTTCACTCATGATTCAAGCGCAAGACAATCAAAGAATTTCTATCGACTTAAAAGGAGAAACCTTGGAATCAGCACTTTGGTATCTGCAGAATCGTACAAAATTTATCTTTATGTATGCCACGGAAGATATTGCTAATGTAACTGATATCACCGTTAAGGCTAAAGATAAAACTATTATTGAAATTCTGGACGAATGTCTGGAAGGTACTAATTTAACTTACGAAATTTCGGGTAGTGCAATCGTAATAAAGAAAAGGCAAAACCCAAAAGTGACCATCAGCGGTTGGATTCGCGACACCAGTGGTGAGGCATTACCCGGTGCCACTGTTACGATCCGGGGATCCAAACATGGAGCCATCGCCGGCATGGATGGACATTACACTTTCAATATTCCGGCACAGGAGGGGTTGATCCTCACTTTTTCTTTTATCGGAATGGAAAAGAAAACGATAAAGTATACAGGCAAGAAAACAATCAATGTCACCCTGAATGGTTCCAGTACAGAAATTGATGAAGTTGTAGTAACCGGTTATCAGAACATTCAACGCCGTGATCTTGTAGGTTCTATTACTACGATCAAAGCGAAAGATATTATAATGCCCTCTTATACTACTATTGACCAAATGTTGCAAGGACGTGTAGCAGGTATGGTGGTCACTAACTCAAGCAGCCGTGTAGGTACTGCTCCTAAAATTCAGATTCGAGGAACCAGTACGCTGCAAGGAAACCGTGATCCATTGTGGGTAGTAGACGGTATTATCCAGGAAGATTTCCAAGTAACACTAGATAACGGTGAACTGATGACCAAAAGCTTAAAGGATATCATCGGTAATCAAATTTCATGGCTAAATCCTGCCGACATCGAAAACATCACAATCTTGAAAGATGCTTCCGCCACGGCTATCTATGGTTCGAAAGCATCTAACGGGGTAATCGAAATCACAACTAAGAAAAATACCACTGACAGACTGACAGTGAACTACTCTACCAATTTCAACATCGGACAACGTCCCAATTATGGAATGTTCAATTTTATGAACTCTCAAGAACGTATCCGTTTTTCACAAGAGGCATTCGACGCCGGAATCTCTTACATAACAATGCCTTACAAAGACCCTAACACTTATGAAGGTCTGTTACGTATGTTACAGGAACACGATATTTCAGATATCGAATACCGAGCACTTTATAACGCCATGGAGACCCGCAATACAGACTGGTTCAAACGTCTGACACGCCGCTCGTTCAGCCATACTCACAATATTAGCGTTTCTGGTGGAACAAATAAGTTCAGCTATTCGGCATCTATGGGGTATAACAACAGCGAAGGTCAAGAAATAGGGAATGATAACGAACGTATGACCGGACGTATCGCCCTCATGTTACGTCCAGTAGAAAAACTGACTATCAGCCTGACATTAAATGGTAGTGTTTCTACCACCAACGGTTTCTTCGATAATGTCAATCCTATGAGTTATGCCACTAGCACGAACCGTGCCATTGATCCGGACGCTTACTATATGCAAGAGAACGGATACCACTATAAAACAGGTAATAAAGAAACTCTTTCATATAATTTTATCAATGAACGAGATAACAGTGGCTCGAAAGCGCGTTCAAACTTCATGTCCGCCTCTTTAGATGTCAACTGGCATATCCTCGACTGGTTAACCTACCAATTTACCGGAGGTTATTCAAACAACAATAGCACCAATGAGAGCTGGGCTACCGAACGTACATACTACATAGCCAACGAGTATCGTGGATACGATTTTAATTCCGTAACTCCCACCAGCCCTGAATTTAAGGCCGCACAACTTCCATTCGGAGGTAAATTGTATACGAATGATAATAATCAGTACTCTTACAATATTCAGAACAAATTACAATTCAGCAAGGCATTCAACGCTGACAACCGATTAAATGCATTATTAGGTATGGAGCTCCGTTCCTCTACAGCCAAAGGGACCGCCAATACCGTCTGGGGATATGTCCCGGACAGAGGTGAACGTATCGTAGCACCGACCATACCAAGCGAAGTAGTATCACCAGAAGGAAGTCCTACAGGCTGGGGAATATTAAAAGAAATTTATAACAGAGGTTGGCAAAGAACAAACAACACCAACAACTTCCTTTCGTTTTTTGCCACTTTCGCATATTCATTCAAAAACCGCTATGTAGTGAATGCCAATGTGCGAAATGATGCTTCCAATGTTTTCGGACAGGATATTAATCACCGTATCGACCCGACTTATTCATTCGGTTTCTCCTGGAGGGCATCAGAAGAAGCTTTCTTCCAAAAGTATCTGTCATGGATCACTACACTTAATTTCAGAGGAACATTCGGTATTCAAGGGAATGCTTTGACACGCGAAAGTCCCGAACTAATCTTAAATCAACAGGGAGTACAACCCGGATACAACCGCTACTACTCTACTATCAGCCAGATCCCCAACCCATACCTCTCATGGGAACGTACCAGGAACTGGAACTTTGGTGTGGATTTGGAACTATTCCGCATGTTTTACATGAACCTAGAATATTACACCCGACGTTCCAATGCAGTAATCGGTGTTGATTTGCCATTCGAATACGGAATTAACCAGATGAAACGTAACGGTGGAATTATTTACAATAGAGGTATTGAATATACATTATCATTCACACCTATTCAGAAACGTGATTTCGCCTTGAATGTTAACCTGAATGCCTCTAAAAACTGGAATAAAGGTGGAGAAACCAAGATTGACAGAAACACAACAATGTACCTGAATGGAAACGGCACCCAAATCTTAAAAGAGGGGTATCCGTTAAGTGCATTCTGGTCATACTCCTTTGCAGGTCTTGACGGAAGTAATGGTAAACCGACATTCAACTACGTTGAAGTTCCAGAAGAAGAAAAAAGTAAAGACATCGATCCGACCACTTACCTTGTATATTCCGGAGAAAAAGAGCCGTTCTTCACCGGAGGTCTCGGTTTAAGTTTCCGCTACAAGTCTTTGTCATTGAACACTAGCTTCTCCCTTTTATTAGGTAGCCATAAACGTTTGCCGTCACCTTACAATGATTTCCGAGGAGATCATAATATGATGCCCGATCCGACTAAGAATATAAACCGGGATTTACTGAATCGTTGGCAAAAGCCAGGGGATGAAGCCCACACAAATATCCCCGGACTACCGACATGGCCGTTAGGAATAGCCTGGACTTTGCCTAACACAGATAACGGAGAATCAGCCATTCCAATGTGGGAAAAATCAGATGCTATGGTAGTTAATGCTTCATTCCTGCGTTGCCGCAACATCGGACTATCCTGGCAAATGAAAAAAGAATGGTGCGACAAGATACATGCCAAAAATCTGTCTGTCAATTTCAATATGGACAACATATTTGTAATAGCCAGCAAACGCTTTAACGGCTTCGACCCGGAATTAGAGAACAGCATCATGCCACGCTCTTTCTCATTGGGACTTAATATCGGATTTTAAACAATAAACAAAGAGAGATATGAAACTTAAATATTTAATTTTTACAATTACACTTACCAGCCTCACCGCTTGTGGAGATTTTTTAGAGCCCAAGTCACAGAGTCAATACATCCCCAAAGACGCTAACGCATTACAAGAGATGCTTATTGGAGAAGCTTATCCCCGACAGCAGGACACTAGATTTCTCAACTATCTGGAAATACTCGCAGACGATATCGAGCAGAATCAGGTGGAAGGCTACGGATTCACTGAAAATGACCAGGCAAAGATGGAAGTTTTTGAAATTCTGTATAGTTGGCAACCCAATATGTTCGAAATACGGGAGAAGTTAGGATACCAAACGGTCAATACATGGGAAAACCTCTATGAATATATTTTAGGAGCTAATGCCGCACTTGACTATATTGACGAAGTGTCTGGTACAGAATCCGAAAAAAATTATATTAAAGCACAAGCCTACGCTTTAAGGGCTTTCTATTATTACATGCTGGTCAATCAGTATGGACTTCCTTATAATTATAACAAAGAATCGCTGGGAGTTCCTCTAAAACTGGATAGTAAAATGAGGGATGAAGGCAATATATTGATGAAACGGAACACGGTAGAAGAAGTGTACCTGCAGATTGTTGCCGACATCAACGAAGCAGAACGCTTATTTCTAACTCTCTCTACCATACAGCAATATGAGCCGAACTACCTCGTCAGCCTACCTATGGTACAATTATTAAAGTCACGTGTAGCACTATATATGGAAAATTGGGCAGAAGCGAAAACGTATGCGGAGAAAGTTATCAAAGACTGGAATTTCTCATTACGTGACCTGAATACGATCCCTGCACCGGAAGCGGGTATGCAAGAACCTTATTATACATTCAATACATATGATTCACCGGAAGTTATCTGGAGTTATGGAACCACAAGAGATCTAACAGGTGAATACGAAGGTTATATCGAAAAAAAAGACAAAACTTCCGACGGAGAAGAGAACAGAAGAATGTTTAAAGCTGCAGATGAGTTGCTCAAAAGCTTCCAAGAGGGGGATTTACGCAAAGATCGTTACATCACCAGAGAAGTGCAGTACAACAAAATGGTGCCGGAAAACAGTACTTTTTATGACACTTATCTCCCTTATGGCAAATACAAAACACTCCGTTCTGTGCCCACTTCAGGAAGTAGTGATTATTTTGCCCTCTCTTTCCGAATAGCAGAAGCTTATCTGAACTATGCAGAAGCTGCTGCAATGAATAAAGCTGAAGGAGATGCCATAACTACAATGAACACATTACTGGAAAAACGATACGTTGAAGGAAACGCACCCTCCTTCTCGGGATTAAGCGGAGAAGCTCTCATCACTAAAATACGTGAAGAACGCAGAAAAGAACTTTGTTATGAAGGCCAACGCTGGTTCGACTTACGTCGTTACGGTATGCTTCCCATACAACATAAATGGGAAGGTAAAGTGTATACACTGACAAAAAATGATCTTTCGTATGTATTACCTATTCCTCAAGAAGTTATACAAAAGAACTTATTACTAGAACAGAACTCATTCGGACCGCAACGAATTGGAGTTCCCGTCATAGACTAAAATATAAATCACAAGAAACAATGATCACTAATATTAAACAACAGAGAATTATGAAGCCAATATATAATGTATGGATATTACTATTCTGTCTCACATTCTCTTCCTGTTATGATGAAGATATAATCGAGCCGACACCAGACCCGCTAGCACTTGCCGGAGGGTTCGAATTTCCTCAAGGAGACAACCCGTGGGACAATGATGCTATGGAAATCTATAAGAATTTCGGAGTCAAACTGATATATAAAAATATAACAGAAAAAGATCTCAATAAAAACTGGACCAATGGCGGTCTCGGTGGTAGTTCATCAAAAACATTCGAAAATTGTCTTAATGATGAAATGGGGGCATTTTATATCACCTTTATGAAAAGCCATGTATTTCCTTATCTTAATCGGGAGGTAACTGATAGAGTATTTCCTATGTATTGGTATTTTGTATACAATTATTCTGTATTTACATCCATAATACCCGGAATATTGGAATACTACGTCGCATTATCCGAACATGATGAAAGCCAAACCGACTGTTGGATAACTTGCTTTTGGGGAGATGCTGCTCACAGTACATATGAAGCCCCAATTCCAGCATGGAGAAGCCCCATTGCCAACGATCAAGATAGCTATGCAATACGCCGTTTTAAAATTATTGATGAAGTCATACGTACAGCTATCACAAGAGGGAATATTATCATACCAGAAGACGAATTTGACGCAGGATTCGACCATTCAACTCCACTTGTAAAAGATGAAGCTATTGAAAGCAAAGCTGATCCTAACTACTATCTTAAAAGAGGATATCCAGGTTATATAAATTCATTATCTGGAAAATATTCTGAACCAAATTCAAATAATCCTCCAACAGCCAAAGAAACATTTATCGGTTATCTGCAAATAGCCATGCGATTTACAAAAGAAGAACGCGAAACGATGTGGCCTTCGGCAACTTATCCATTCTTAAGTACTAAGTTTGATTTTGTAACAAACTATCTAAAAAAATATAATATTGATTTGGAAGCTATTGCCCAAGGACCGGAAGATTGGGATATCAAACCTTATCCAGAACTACCGGAAACAGATGAAGGAGATGACGACGATGATGATCCTTGGCCAGGCTGGGATTGGTGAAATGACTGATAAAAAACTCTCTAACTATATTAAGATAATCATCTTATTAAAGAATAGACTAAATAATAACAAGATATTTTACTATATCTTATAAACCCAAAATCATGAAATTAATAAAAAGACTTTCATTTATATTATTATTCTTATGGAGCACTACTCCTCTATGGAGCGACGACGGGTTACTATTCAAAGGAAAGTTGAGACTACTCAAACCAACCACTTTACAAGTTAAGGATTTGAATGGAAACCTCATTTTAAGTTGTTCCATTAACCTGAATGGAGTATTCGAAACTGAAAAGAAATACATTTTACCTGATGTATACACACTATATATTGGGAATACAGAGCAAAACATATACCTCGAAAACACCCCTGTAAACATTCATGGTTTTTTTGATGAAAAGAACCCCGAACAAAGTTCGCTTTCATTCACCGGTATCGATCCGTTTCTGACCTTGCAAACCTATATGCCCACAGAAAGAGATCCGGATATAGCAACGATTTCTACTTCTGTCAAAGGAAAACTCACTCCCAGCATGGCAGCTGCATTAGCCTATCTGGCAGATATAAATGATTACCAATCCAACAAAATGCTATTGGACATGATACCAGAGCAAGACAGAAAGTCCTTATCTGCCAAATGGTTGGTAAACAGAGTAGAGGTCCTATCCCACCAAATTATCGGTGCAGAATGTCCCGACTTTACTTTCATAGATGCCAACGGAAAAAATGTAAGTTTGAAAGACTTCCGTGGAAAAATTGTCGTACTGGATTTCTGTGCTTCCTGGTGTGGTCCCTGTCGCAAAGAAATGCGTAGTATGCTAACCATATACAACGAACTGAAAGCTGATGACTTGGAATTCATCAGTGTCTCGCTGGATGACAGCGAAGCAAAATGGAGAAAAATGCTGGATGAAGAAAAGCTTCCGTGGGTGATGCTGTGGGATAAGACAGGATTCCCTAAAAACAGTAAAACTCCAAGTGCTATCCAGAATGCTTATGGCTTCTACTCTATCCCTTTCCTTGTAGTCATTGACAAAGAAGGCAAACTTGCAGCACGAAATGTTCGAGGTGAACAAGTGCGCGAAGCCATATTAAAAATTAGAAAATAAACTGTATAAATTATAACTCATCCAACAATGAAGAAACTTATATTTCCTATTGTATGCTGTTTTGTCAGCATTGCAGCATCGGCCCAGTTAGTCAAACAAAAGGTAGAAACACAAAAGAAACAATCCGAACTGGACTGGTTTAACTGCTCTTTCGACCAGGACAGTGTGTACGGAGCCGAAGTAAACAAAGCCTATGATTACCTGAAAGCCAACAAAAAGAAAGCTAAAAAAAGACCGGTTGTTGCATTGATTGGAACTGGAATGGACGTAGAACACGAGGACCTGAAACATGCTATCTGGATCAATCCGAAAGAAAAACAGAACCAGAAAGACGATGATAAGAACGGGTTTGTTGACGACATCAATGGATGGAACTTCATCGGCGGCAAAGACGGACAGGTAATGGAAGCTCTGACACGCGAAGGAGAACGTGAATTCTTCCGCCTCAAAGACAAATACGCTGATTATGTCTTTGATGGAAAGAAATATTATAAAATCGTTAACGGAAAACGTCAGGAGGTTCCCGCACCGGAAAATATGGAGGAATACAATTACTATCGTTTTAAGGTTATGCCGGAATCCAGAATTGGAGGTACATATGGCGGCTTGCAACTTTCTTATGTTATAGAAGAATATGTTGAAAAGTTCGACAAGGACATGAAAAAACGTTTTCCGGGAAAAGAATTAACCGTTGAAGATTTCCAAAGTTGTTATGATCCCAAAGCAGAAAGAGACAGTCTTTCTGAAGTTGCCTTTGTGTTTACAGCCTACTACTTCAGTCTCTATAATACAGACAAATGGGAACCCGTATATCAGAATATGGGAAAGAAAAGCGTAGAGACAGCTAAAGCAGCCTATGCAGATGCCTTAAAGAAATATGGCACAGACAACCGTAAAGAAATTGTAGGTGACAATCCTATGGATATTAATGACACGCATTACGGAAATAACGTACTGTTAACATCAGATGCAGCAACCGGTGTAATGAAAGCAGGTGTCATCGCAGCCAAACGTGACAACGGTGTTGGAAGTAACGGTATAGCTGATAATGCGGAAATCATGACCTTGCGCATTCACCCGGGAGAAGGAGAACCTTACCTGAAAGATATGGCACTGGCCATCCGCTATGCAGTAAACCATGGAGCAGATGTAATCTTACTGCCGGAACAAAACTCTTTATATCCGGAAGAACAAAAACAATGGGTAACAGATGCACTAAAAGAGGCAGAAAAGAAAGGAGCATTAGTTATTGTTCCTGTTTGGGATCTATCAGTAGACATGGATAAAAGCGAATTTTTCCCGAACCGGAAAATGAGCAAAGATGGTGAGTTTACCAATTTCATGGTGGTTGCTTCATCTGACAAGAAAGGCAATCCGGTGCTGAACACGAACTACGGTGCAACGGCTCTCGATATTTATGCTCCGGGAACGGATATTTATTCTTCCTATATGGGCGATACTTACCAAAAAGGAACTGGTGAAGGAATGGCTTCAGCTACTGTAGCCGGTGTAGCCGCCCTTGTGAAATCTTATTTCCCTAAACTGACCGGTTCTCAAATCCGTGACATTTTATTAAAGAGCGTCACTTCACGCAAAGGTGTTGAAGTAGAAAAAGGAATCCGCGTGGACGATAGACCTTCACAGGATTTATTCCTTTTTGATGACCTATGCATTTCCGGAGGTATCGTAAATGCTTATCAAGCAATCTTGGAAGCAGAAAAAGTCAGCAAATAAAGATTAATCTATGAAGTATACTCGTCTAACTGGAACCGTCATCGCCTTTTGCATGGCGGTCCCTTTATTCGCCCAACAATATAAAGCAACCATACCCTATCGGATGGTAGGCGAAAAAATGATTGTCGAAATGAAAGTAAACGGCACTGAACGCCCTTTCATCTTTGATACCGGAGGACGCACTGCTCTCACGACTAAAGCCTGCCAAGGACTACAAATAGTGGCAACAGACTCGATGAAGGTGACAGATGTGAACAACGTGGAAAGTTATTACAAAACTACACGGATAGAAAACCTGACGACTCCCGATAATGTTATTAACTTTAAACATGCCCCATCACTGATTATCGATGAGGTAAAAGGTTGGGAATGTTTTGGAGTAGACGGCATCATCGGCAGCGATTTATTTGCAAGTACCATTGTCAGCATTGATTCGCAGACAAAAAATATCATAGTCACATCTGCCGAAAAACCCTCTACGGTATCTTTACGGAAAATGCTGAATTTCACAAAAGAAGGGGGCATGCCGATTGTCAATGTACAGATAGCCCCGGTCAGCAACATTACTGTATTATTTGATACAGGTAGTCCCAGTCTGCTATCTCTTATTGAAAGTGATTTTGAGAAAATTAAGCCGGAGGCATCTTTGGAAGTCATTTCTGAAGGATATGGAGAAGGAAGCATCGGAGTAGCCGGACAAGCGGAGAAAGCTTCTTCTTATAGAGTATATATCCCCACGTTGTCAGTAGGAGCCACCAAATTTCGTAACTTGACGACCAGTACGAGCAAACACCCTTATACGTTACTAGGTGTCAAGTTGCTGGAATACGGTAAAGTAACCATCGACTATCCGCGAGGAAGATTCTATTTTGAGGCTTTCCAACCGGATAATGAAATCAACAATCAATGTAATAACTTCGATTTGACGGTCAAAGACGGAGACTTATATGTATCTACCGTCTGGAGCAGTACAAAGGGGAAGATAGAAGTAGGAGACAAAGTAATTAAAATTAATGGCAAGCCTACTAAAAAATATGACTTCTGCGAAAGTATCCTGAACGGAATACCGGAATTGAAAGAAAAAAAACAGACGAAGCTTACAATACAGACAGCTTCCGGCGTAAAAGATATTATCTATAAAAAAGAATGATATGAAAAGAATAGGAATACTGACCGGCTTATGGCTGCTATTATTTCTAAACTGTGGACAAGAAATGGTAGCGCAAATCCAGAATAAGGTTTGCGATACCATTCCTTATGAATTCATCCATGAGAAAATCATCATACCCGTCACCGTTAATGGCATAAAAGTAAAATACATCGTCGATACCGGAGGAAGAACAGGGACCATGTATGATGCAGCAACGGAAATGAAAGCTACTGCCGCAGGATATATGCGTATTTCTGATGTGAATGCACAAGGCTCCAACTATCAGGAAGCCCACGTACAGAATATTTCTATCGGAAAAAGCTATAAAATCAAACAGTTGAAAACGATGGTGCTACCTAAAAGTCCATTCTTCACAGAACTGGGAGTTGTCGGAATTCTTGGAGGAGATGCCTTCGCACAATCGGTTGTAACATTCGATTCCCGTTCGAAAATAATGGTTATCAACTATCCGTATCGTCCCGAAAGGTTAAAAGTGACAGACGGAATTCCTTTGTTGGATGAAACAGAACATCATTCCATCGTCAACGTTCGATTAGGGAATAATGATTTAAGGGTTCTGTTTGACACAGGTGCTAATGGCTTTCTACTTTATTCTACGGAAGATTACAACAGGCTGGCTGACGTTTCGCAACTTACCAATCATGGATATGGTATCGTAGCTGCCGGAATAACAGGGTTAGGCAAGCCGGTGGATATTAAAAAAGTATCTGTACCTTCCATCAATATCATGGGAAAAGAATTCACGAACGTAGGTAGTACAACAACTGTCATGAATGGAACTATCATCGGAGTGGATCTACTGAAGTATGGTAAAGTAATTATCGATTATATGCGGAGACGTTTTTACTTCCTCCCATTTGAAGAAGAAAAAATCGACATGGGAGGTGCTCCTGCTCTTTGGAACGTAAGTATATTGCCACGGAACGAGAGATTCGAAATTACCACAATATGGAATAGCATGAAAGATACAGTTGCTTTCGGAGACGAAGTGATTAATATCAACGGAACTTCACTGAAAGATTGTCCAATGAGCCAAATGGCTGTAGAAGAAATTATGAATGCTATACCTGGTGATACCGGCTATATTATCATCAAAAAAGATAATCAAGAGAAAAGAATTGAAATCAGGAAAGAGAAATAAACTTTAAACAGAAAGAATATATGAAACGAATAATAACCAAAATGTATCTCTGTTTGCTTGCATTCTGTATTACAGGAGGTATCAGTGCACAAACACAAAACAGTATGACAGAGGTCATTCCATTCAAAACTATTGATGGAAAAATTATCGTGGAAGCTACCATAAATGGTGAAGTGGCTGACTTTGTCCTCGATTTATCAGGACATAACGCTCTACTCCCTGAAGCTCTCAAGAAGTTACACATCAATACAGAAAAGAAAGGAACTTTTAGTTCTTACCAAGATTTTGTATTTAAACAGGTACCTGTCGGAAAGGTATATGAAATGGCAACAGTAGCTATTGGTAAAAATACATTTGCCAACGATCTTCCGGCTTTCGCATTGGAAGATGAACCATATCTACGCAAGCTAGGGGTTATGGGTGTATTAAGTGGTGCTGTTTTCCGCACTTCTGTATTAACCATTGACATGCAACGGAAGAAAATTACGATTACACAGCCCTACCGTCCTTCTTATATGAAACTTAACTATCGGGAAAATTTTAACTTGATAACGGGATTAGGAATAGTATGTCCGATAAACATTCAAGGAAAGCCTGTTTCTCTTGTCCTGGACACGTGGAGCGAAGGATTGGTGAATCTTACCGAAGCAGATTTCAATACATGGAGTACACAATATACCAAAGGAAGTAACCAAAAAGTTTCCAATGGATATAAAGAGGAAAATCAAGAACAGGAAAGCCTCATCTTACCTGAAACGATGTTTGTAAAAACAAAGATTGAAGATGCCATGGCAGTGAAAAACCCATTCTTGAAACGTTCCGTATTAGGCAAAAAGATACTGGACTACGGAATTATATCTATTGACTATATTCATCAGAAAATTTACTTCCAGCCATTCGATATGGTTCCTATACCAGAAGCGGAAGCTAAAGTGACGGAAACCAAAGTTGAAGATGGTAAGTTGAATCCAATTACCCGCCAGTTCTTTCTCGAACACATTTTCGACTACAGAAAAGGAAATGATTTCATTTATAATGGAGACAAACCGATAGTCATTGATTTCTGGGCTACATGGTGCGGTCCATGTATGCGTCTACTTCCGGAAATGGAAAAACTAGCTGAAAAATATAAAGGAAAAGTTATATTCTATAAGGTAAATGCTGATAAAGAAAAAGATTTATGCAACCACTTTAGTGTACAAGCATTACCTACGCTATTCTTCATCCCAGTAGGCGGCAAACCAATTATCGAGGTTGGTGCCACGCCGGAAAAGTATGTACAGATCATTGAAGAACAACTCCTGAAATAAAAATCTCTCTCTTAAATTATATAACTATACTAATCTAAAATTTTAACTAAACGAGGGTGTCCGTAATGGACACCCTCGTTTTATTTGATAATCAATCACACCGGAATGAGGTGATTGCCATTTATTCGTTTATATCGAAGATATATTTATCACACAAGCCCTTTGGAAGAAAGATAGCGTTCTGCCTCCAAAGCTGCCTTACATCCACTTCCCGCGGCCGTAATAGCTTGACGATAATGCGGATCAGCCACATCTCCTGCAGCAAAGACCCCGGGCACTTTCGTACGAGGACTATCACCATCTGTAATAATGTAACCGACTTCGTCTGTATCAATATACTCTTTGAATATTTCAGTATTCGGTTGATGTCCGATGGCTAGGAAGAAACCGTCGATAGGCAAGCTATAACGTTCTTCATCCGGTTCACCCCAACGTTTCACCAGGTTTACCCCTTCTACTCCATTGTCACCAAACAAACCAACCGCATTATGTTCAAAAAGAACTTCAATCTTCTCATGATTCATGACACGCTCCTGCATTATCTTCGATGCACGCAGGAAAGGTTTACGGACAATCAAATATACTTTGGATGCAAGACCGGCAAGATAAACCGCTTCTTCACAAGCAGTATCACCACCACCAACTACAGCAACCACTTTCTTACGATAGAAAAAACCATCGCAAGTAGCGCAAGCACTTACACCCATTCCGGCATACTTCTTTTCATCCTCCAGTCCCAGATATTTAGCTGTAGCTCCGGTAGCAATAATCAATGATTCCGTTTCAATCACTTTATCACCGTCAATTGTTATTTTATAAGGAGCTTTACTTAAATCAGCTGCCGTAGCGATACCAAAACGAACGTCTGTTCCGAAACGGCTTGCCTGTGCACGCAAATCTTCCATCAATTGCGGACCACTGATACCTTCCGGATAACCGGGGAAGTTCTCTACATCTGTGGTAGTAGTCAACTGGCCACCCGGCTGCAATCCTTCATATAGTACCGGACATAAATTAGCACGTCCTGCATAAATCGCTGCCGTATATCCGGCAGGTCCTGAACCTATAATCAGGCATTTCACTTTTTCTATTTCTGCCATTTTAATTTATCTTTATTGTTTTGTTATAAAAACATGTTATCTCAAATCTATCACCTCTGCATTGGGATATTGTTTTTTATCAAAAGTAAAAACACGATCCGTATAATTCTGCCCGGTCTGATAACTTGTAACGGTTATCTCATTACGTGTCTGCCGACCACGCTGCTGAAGCAAAATATATAGAGGTTCATAAGTGTCCTTCGTCACAAAAAGAGTGATACGTTCCAACTCCCGTTTCTTATCTCTGGCAGTCAGAACAACTTCCCAAACGGCTTTTCCACGAAACGTTTTGGTCGCCCCCAACTTATAAGAGAATCCTTTCTGATACATATACAGAAATGTATACGGATTTATCTGCTGCAACTCTTCCTGCGTCGGATTACTGACATTCACTTCATCATTTTTTGTCACATAACTCCACTGCGTTTTTCCGTCAAACCAAGTGATAATATCAGATGTTTTCAGTACAAATTTCTCTCCTTTCAACTGAATCATTCCACTTTCAGTCCCTTCTACCAAGCCATTTGTCACAGCCTTTACAGTAAAATCAGCCTTCACACCACCTGCTTTACGAAACGCCTCTGCCGTTTTGTCAAGAATGACTTTAGCCTGCGACTGCTGTTGTTGAGCAATCACAGGCAAAGACAGTAAAGCTATTAAAACACTAAAAATGTACTTTCTCATTTGATTAATAAACGAACTGTTACTGTAAATTGTTCAATCGCATTTCAAGATCATTATCGTCAATACACAATACGTCACGGGCCTTGCTTCCTTGCGTAGGACCTACAATTCCGGCCTTTTCCAATTGATCCATTATACGGCCGGCACGATTATAGCCAATCGCAAATTTACGCTGAATCAATGAAGTGGAGCCTTGCTGATGAATAACAACCAACCGGGCTGCATCTTCAAACAACGGATCGAGACGTCCCATATCAATATCCCCTACTTCACTATTACTATCTTCACTCACATATTCGGGCAAGAAGAACGGAGTAGGATAACTTTGCTGACGGGCAATGAATTTTGTAATCTCTTCTACTTCCGGCGTATCGATAAAGGCACACTGTACACGTACCGGATCAGCTCCCTGCAAGAAAAGCATATCCCCCTTACCAATCAAGCGGTTAGCACCCGGACGGTCAAGAATAGTACGGGAGTCCATCATGGCAGATACACGGAAAGCGATACGCGCCGGGAAGTTGGCTTTAATCGTACCTGTAATAATATTAGTAGTCGGACGCTGTGTAGCGATAATCATGTGAATACCGACGGCACGTGCCAACTGTGCAATACGGGCAATCGGAAGTTCCACTTCTTTACCGGCAGTCATAATCAAATCTCCGAACTCGTCAATAACCACTACGATATACGGCATAAACTTATGCCCCTTTTCCGGATTCAGACGACGGTTGATAAACTTCTCA
Organism: Bacteroides sp. 1001136B_160425_E2; assembly: GCF_015559655.1. Lineage (NCBI taxonomy): Bacteria > Pseudomonadati > Bacteroidota > Bacteroidia > Bacteroidales > Bacteroidaceae > Bacteroides > Bacteroides sp. 1001136B_160425_E2. Next base: position 21,327 of record NZ_JADMQH010000009.1, read on the forward strand.
TTATATTCCCTGATATTACGCACATGTGCCATTTTCAGTAAGTCATAACGGGTATCCATCTCCACACAAACAGAGTTCAAGGTTTGCACTACCTTCGTTACGTCTGTAATAATCGGCTCACCCCCATCAGGAAGTTTGGCCAGAAAATGATTTTCGATCACCGAATAAATGCTGAATTCTACTTTCTTCGGATCGACCAGTACAAACTTCAATTCTGCCGGGTGCTTCTTATATAATAAGGAGGTAATAATAGCATTCAAACCTACTGACTTACCCTGACCGGTTGCACCCGCCACCAATACGTGCGGCATCTTGCAAAGGTCGAACATAAAGACTTCATTCGTGATGGTCTTACCCAATACAATAGGCAGATCATATTTGGATTCCTGGAATTTCTTGCTTCCGATCACACTTTGCCCGGAAACGATCTTCGGATTCTTGTTCGGCACTTCAATACCGATTGTTCCCTTACCCGGTATCGGAGCAATGATGCGGATACCATCAGCCGAAAGGCTCAATGCAATATCATCTTCCAAACCACGGATTTTGGAAATACGTACTCCCTGTTCCGGAGTAATTTCATATAAAGTTACCGTAGGTCCTACCGTTGCTTTAATCGTACTGATTTCGATTCCGAAACTGCGCAATGTGTTGATAATACGATCTTTATTTGCATTCTGTTCATCCATGTCAATCGTCGGATCATCATTTTCAAAATGCTTCATCAGGTCGATAGTCGGGAAACGGTAGTTTTCCAAATCCTTAGTGGGATTGTAAGGTTCGAGTTCCGGCCCTTGATATTCTTCTTCAGAAGCCGCAGATTCTACTTCAAACCCGGGTTCCGCCTCTTCCAAAGATTCTTCCTGCACAGCGGGAACAGGATTGGAGACAGTCGGCTCAAACACCATAGTCACTCCTTCACTTTCATCAGATAAAGGAGAATCTTCCGGCTCCGGTTGATTGACTGGGAATTCCTTCACGGGTTCTTCAGCCTGTATATCCATCACAGGTGCCGGAGGAGGTGTCTGTTTATATGTCCGTTTCAAATTGAACTCCACTTCTTGCGGTTGGGAAGTCGTGAACTCCTGATCGCCTTCTCCTTCCGGGATGATTTCTTCCTTCTCTTTCTTTTCGCGTTTCAAGAAACTCAACGCAAAAAGTTTACGCAACCAAATAACAGTACGCGCACTTATATATATAAAGAAACAGACAGCAGTTATCAATAGGACCATCCATACCCCAGGCACTCCTACTTGCGAGATTAACCAACGGCTAACATTGTATCCGTGCATACCGCCCAGATAAATGAAGGAATCCTGATAATGATCCATAAAAGCAAATCCGAAGAATACGGAAAACCAGATTAATAAAAGCGTGCAGCCAATAAACCACTTCCACAAGCGGACCACACGTACACGCATCAACTTCAATCCCGCCACTGCCAGAAAAACAAGTATGAAGAAAGAGGAAACACCGAAACAGTCGTTTATCAGATAACTTGCCAACTGCGCTCCGCGTGAACCGGCATAATTCTTCACCTGATTATTAACAGCCGCCAAATCCGCCGAACTACCGCTATCGATAATACTTTGATCGGCAGCCCCCGTAAAGAAGAAGGAAGAAAAAGCCAACAACAGGTAAACGGAAAAGATGACCAGCATCAATCCAATCACAAAATGAACAGTTTCATTCTTACATACAGCCACAATTTTACTGGGGGAAGAGGGAGTGCTTTCCGCCTCCTTATCTAATTTCTTCTTTGCCATGAGTCTTTTATTCTTTTTATAAAACTGGAATGAGATTCTAAGCTGCAAAAATAATAAAAAAATAACGAGCACTACGCTCATTCAATCCTTTTTCTTACCTTTGCGTTTCAAATCAATATAGATCATGGAAAAAGAAAGCCAAACGATATTTGATAAGAACGTAATTGAGTTCGTTACAGTAGCCGCCGAATTTTGTGCATTTCTCGAACGTGCCGAACGCATGAAGCGTAGTACTTTCGTTGATACATCATTAAAAATACTCCCCCTACTCTATCTCAAAGCATCTATGCTGCCCAAATGTGAGACGATCGGGGACGAGGCGCCCGAAACGTATGTCACGGAAGAGATTTACGAAATTCTGCGTATCAATCTTTCAGGATTGATGGGTGACAAGGACGATTATCTGGACGTATTCGTGCAAGATATGGTTTATAGCGACCAACCTATCAAGAAATCAATATCGGAAGATCTGGCTGACATTTATCAGGATATTAAAGATTTCATATTTGTCTTCCAACTGGGACTGAACGAAACAATGAATGATTCATTGGCTATCTGCCAGGAAAACTTCGGCACACTGTGGGGACAGAAACTGGTAAACACGCTACGCGCCCTTCATGACGTGAAATACAACCAGCTGGAAGAAGAGGAGCAAGAGAATGGTAATGAAGAAGGATTTTACGAACCAAGCGACGACAACGATTGTTGTGAAGAAGAAGGCTGTCATTGCCACAACGATGATTGCCACTGTCACGAAGACGGTTGCCATTGCCACGATGATGAATAAATATAGAAATGATTGTAAGAAGAACCATAGACAAAGATGAACTAAAAGAACTCCCGAAAACTGTTTTTCCGGGACGTATTTATGTTATCCAGTCGGAAGCTGAAACGGAAAAAGCAGTAGCTTACCTCCAATCCAGATCTGTGATAGGCATTGACAGTGAAACGCGTCCTTCCTTTACCAAAGGACAATCGCACAAAGTAGCACTCCTCCAGATTTCTTCTGAAGAATGTTGTTTCCTATTCCGGCTCAATATGACGGGATTGACCCAGCCATTGGTTGATTTATTAGAAAACCCGGCTGTAATCAAAGTGGGACTTTCACTGAAAGATGACTTTATGATGCTGCACAAACGCGCACCTTTTACTCAACAAAGCTGTATCGAATTACAGGACTACGTGCGCCAATTCGGCATACAGGACAAAAGTCTGCAAAAGATTTATGCTATCTTATTCAAAGAAAAAATATCCAAATCACAGCGTTTGTCCAATTGGGAAGCTGATGTATTGAGCGACGGACAGAAACAATATGCCGCCACGGATGCATGGGCTTGCCTCAACATCTATAATCTGTTGCAAGAGCTGAAACAGACAGGAGATTGGGAAATAGCTGCCCTCCCGCCTGCTTCCAAGGAAAGGGAAGAAGTTTCTACCGACCCTATAAGCAACCAGCAGTCATAGACGATAAATGATAAGTGATAAATAATAAAATAAGTAATTAATAACCAATAACAAAACTATCTCAATCCTCCTCTCCCTGGGAGAGGGTTAGGGAGAGGCTATATTATGCATAAAGTATATCTCAAACCCGGTAAAGAAGATTCTCTTAAGAGATTCCACCCCTGGATTTTTTCCGGTGCTATCGCTCGTTTTGACGGAGAGCCCGATGAAGGTGAAGTTGTAGAAGTATACACCTCAAAAAAAGAATTTATTGCCGAAGGACATTTCCAAATCGGAAGTATTGCTGTGCGCGTACTGTCTTTCCATCAGGAACCTATCGATCACGATTTTTGGAAACGTAAACTGGAAATTGCATACGATATGCGTCGTAGTATCGGCATCGCCACCAATCCGACCAACAATACTTACCGGCTCGTTCATGGTGAAGGAGACAATCTCCCCGGACTGGTTATTGACGTTTATGCCAAAACTGCAGTTATGCAGGCACACTCTGCAGGAATGCACGTAGACCGCATGACAATTGCCGAAGCTTTATCCGAAGTAATGGGCGACAAGATCGAGAATATCTATTATAAATCAGAAACAACTCTTCCTTTTAAAGCAGATCTTTTCCCCGAAAACGGTTTTCTGAAAGGAGGAAGCAGTAATAATATCGCGCAAGAATATGGCTTACAGTTCCATGTAGACTGGCTGAAAGGTCAAAAAACCGGATTTTTCGTAGACCAGCGCGAAAATCGTTCTTTACTGGAACGTTATGCCAAAGACCGTTCGGTACTGAATATGTTCTGCTATACCGGCGGATTCTCATTCTATGCCATGCGCGGAGGCGCAAAGCTCGTCCACTCTGTCGACAGCTCTGCCAAAGCGATTGATCTGACTAATAAAAATGTAGAACTGAACTTCCCCGGTGATTCCCGCCACGAAGCTTTTGCCGAAGACGCTTTCAAATATCTCGACCGCATGGGCGACCAGTATGATTTAATCATTCTCGACCCGCCCGCATTTGCCAAACACAAAGACGCCCTGCGGAATGCTTTGCAAGGTTATCGCAAACTGAACGCCAAAGCATTTGAGAAAATCAAACCGGGCGGCATCCTGTTTACCTTCTCTTGTTCGCAAGTAGTAAGCAAAGACAATTTCCGTACTGCCGTATTTACCGCAGCAGCTATGTCAGGACGCAGTGTGCGCATTCTACACCAACTGACTCAGCCTGCCGACCATCCGGTAAACATCTATCATCCCGAAGGAGAATACCTGAAAGGACTGGTACTCTATGTAGAATAATCAAATTCTGTGGTAAAACAGAAGGGCTGTAACAGAAAAATGGAAGATTCAAAGTTAATTAGAGTTAACAAATAGAATATTTTCGAGAAAACATTATGTTCTATAACATAAACCCTATATCTTTGCACCGTGTTTTTCATGGTATTAGATTTAAGGTTAACAAAGATTGGCTGTCTGGGATAGATAGCCTTCTTTTTTTTATACCCCCCTGATTTGTTTTTTCACGACTAAATCTCCTCTTTTCTTCGCATTTATGCCATTTTTATCCCCTTTTTATCAAATTACTTGTCCACCTATTCAACGAAAATATTATATTTGCAAGGTTTATGAACGTGAAGAGAAACACAAATTTAAAAAAGTCATGAGTATAAAAGTTCGTTTGATTATTATGAACTTCCTGCAATTCTTTGTATGGGGGTCCTGGTTAATATCATTAGGTGGCTATATGGGAAGAGAACTCCATTTCGAAGGAGGACAGATCGGAGCCATTTTCGCCACTATGGGGATTGCCTCTTTGGTAATGCCGGGTATTATCGGTATTATTGCCGATAAATGGTTTAATGCAGAACGTTTATACGGGCTTTGCCATATCGCAGGAGCCGGATGCCTCTTCTATGCTTCTACCGTAACAGGATATGACCAAATGTATTGGGCAATGTTACTCAACCTGTTGGTATATATGCCCACGCTATCCCTGGCTAACACAGTATCGTACAATGCACTGGAACAATATAAATGTGACCTGATTAAAGACTTCCCTCCTATCCGTGTATGGGGGACAATCGGTTTTATCTGTGCCATGTGGGCGGTCGACCTTACCGGATTTAAGAATTCAAGTGCACAGCTTTATGTAGGCGGCACTTCCGCGTTACTGCTCGGGCTTTATTCTTTCACCCTCCCAGCTTGCCGACCGGCTAAATCAGAAAACAAATCATGGCTCTCCGCTTTCGGTCTGGATGCGCTGGTGTTATTCAAGAAAAAGAAGATGGCTATTTTCTTCCTTTTCTCCATGCTTTTAGGTGCGGCATTGCAGATTACAAATACTTACGGTGATCTTTTCCTTAGTAGCTTTGCCAGCATCCCCGAATATGCAGAATCATTCGGAGTGAAACATTCGGTAATCCTACTGTCCATCTCACAAATGTCGGAAACACTGTTTATTCTCGCCATACCTTTCTTCCTGCGTCATTTCGGAATCAAACAGGTCATGCTGATCAGTATGTTTGCCTGGGTGTTCCGGTTTGGACTGTTCGGCTTCGGAGATCCGGGATCGGGACTATGGATGCTGATCCTTTCCATGATCGTTTATGGTATGGCCTTTGATTTCTTCAACATTTCCGGTTCGTTGTTTGTTGAACAGGAAGCCAATTCTTCTATCCGTGCCAGTGCACAGGGATTATTCTTTATGATGACCAACGGACTGGGAGCCATCATTGGTGGATATGCCAGCGGTGCGGTGGTTGACGCATTCTCTGTGTATGCTGACGGCAGACTGGTGAGTCGCGAATGGATGAACATCTGGCTGATATTCGCAGCTTATGCCCTGGTGATCGGCATTCTGTTTGCCTTGGTATTCAAGTATAAACACCAGCAGGAGAGTAAAACAAATTAAGTAAAAGAGAACGATGGACAAAAAGGTAGAATTACAAGTTATAAATATCACGAACAGCCAGGCGCAAGTAGGCGCGTTTGCTATGCTATTAGGCGAAGTGGACGGTGAACGGCAACTGCCTATCATCATCGGTCCCGCGGAAGCCCAGGCTACCGCTTTATACCTGAAGGGAGTAAAAACTCCCCGCCCGTTGACACATGATCTGTTTATAACCAGTCTCACCATATTGGGTACCAGTCTGATACGTGTATTAATTTACAAAGCAAAGGATGGTATTTTCTACTCCTATATTTACCTTAAAAAAGACGAAGAGATTATACGTATCGATGCACGGACTTCAGACGCTGTTGCGTTGGCTGTGCGTGCCGACTGCCCGATCCTTATTTATGAATCGATTCTTGAACAAGAATGTCTTCACATATCGTCGGAAGCAAGAACCCGTTCTGAAGAAACGGACAACGACAAAGAGGCTGAAGAAGAACATGATTTGCCTGGTGCTACTTCCAGAACACTTGAGGAAGCACTGGAACAGGCTATCAAAGATGAGAATTATGAATTAGCCGCCCGGATACGTGACCAAATCAATTCAAGAAATAAAAATCAGTAAGTAATATTATGCACGTATTTTATACTCCCGATATACAGAAAAACAACGAACTTCCCGAAGAGGAAGCACAACACTGTACCCGTGTTCTGCGATTAGGCATCGGAGATGAAATCACTCTTACCGACGGTAAGGGTAACTTCTACAAAGCTGAAATTACTGTTGCGACCAACAAACGTTGTTTCGTAACGATCAAAGAAACTATTTTTCAGGAACCGTTATGGCCGTGCCATTTGCACATCGCCATGGCACCGACAAAAAATATGGACCGTAACGAATGGTTTGCAGAGAAAGCTACCGAAATCGGATTTGACGAACTGACTTTCCTCAACTGCCGTTTCTCGGAACGTAAAGTCATCAAGACCGAACGTATTGAAAAGATTCTCATTTCAGCAATCAAACAATCTCTCAAGGCACGACTGCCTAAATTGAACGAAATGATCGAATTCGATCAGTTCATCAGACAGGAGTTCAAAGGACAGAAGTTTATCGCCCACTGTTACGAAGGTGAGAAACCTTTATTGAAGAATGTCCTAAAACCCGGAGAAGACGCTCTTGTCCTAGTGGGACCTGAAGGAGATTTCAGCGAAGAAGAAGTGAAAAAAGCCATCGAACAGGGATTTATTCCGATCAGTTTGGGCAAATCACGACTCCGTACAGAAACAGCCGCACTAGTGGCCTGCCATACGTTGAATCTACAAAATCAATAATGAAAAGAAACGTCTGAATCAATGATTATACAACTTTTAAATAACATAAGTATGGCAAAGAAAACGATTTCACGACTCTCGGTACTGGCAGTACTGATTGTTTTTCTGGCAGCATGTTCCAAAACATCGGAATATACCAATGTGATACCGGCTGACGCTTCGGTAGTTGCCTCTATCAACCTCAAATCCCTTGCTAGCAAAGCGGGATTGGATGACAAAGAGAATGAAGCTGCAAAACAAAAAGTACTGGAAGCACTGAAAAGCGGAATGAATGCCGCTACCTTCCAACAACTGGAAAAGGTCATGAAGAATCCGGGTGAATCGGGAATCGATGTAGCATCTCCATTCTATGTATTCTCTTCCTCTTCTTTCCCTTACCCCACTGTTGTAGGTAAAGTGAACAATGAGGACGACCTTCATGCTTCACTCGATGTCATGGCCAAAGAACAAATCTGCCAGCCGGTAGGCGAAGCTGACGGTTACAGTTTTACAACGATGAACGGTGGTTTGCTCGCTTTCAATAATTCTACTGTACTGGTTGTTAATGTAAGCGGAACGACTCAAACTGACAAGGCCAAAGAAGCCATCACTAATCTGTTGAAACAGACGGCAGATAACAGCATTGTAAAATCCGGAGCTTTCCAAAAAATGGAAAAGCAGAAAAGTGATATTAACTTCCTTGCTTCTATGGAAGCTATTCCTGCAACCTACCGCAACCAGATAAGCATGGGGTTACCAACCGAGGTGAAAGCAGAGGACATCACTCTTGTAGGAGGACTGAATTTTGAGAAAGGCAAGATTGCCCTCAAAACAGAAAACTATACTGAAAACGAAGCCGTGAAAGCTCTTATAAAAAAACAAATGGAGTCATTTGGAAAAGCAAACAACACTTTCGTTAAATACTTCCCGTCTTCCACACTGATGTTCTTCAATGTAGGTGTGAAAGGAGAAGGGCTTTATAATTTGTTGAGCGAGAATAAAGAATTCCGCAATACAGTATCTATTGCCAAAGCAGACGAAGTAAAAGAGTTGTTCGGCTCATTCAATGGTGATATTTCTGCCGGGTTAATCAACGTAACGATGAACAGTGCTCCTACTTTCATGATGTATGCTGACGTTAAAAACGGTAATGCCCTCGAAACAATTTATAAGAACAAGCAATCATTGGGAATGAAAAGAGGGGAAGATATCATTCAACTTGGCAAGGACGAATATGTCTACAAAACAAAAGGTATGAATATATTCTTCGGTATCAAGGATAAACAAATGTATGCTACCAACGATGAGTTACTCTACAAGAACGTAGGTAAAGCTGCCGACAAATCGATAAAAGACGCTCCATACACATCGGATATGAAGGGAAAAACCATCTTTGTAGCAATCAACGCTGAAGCAATACTGGACTTGCCTGTTGTTAAAATGGTAGCAGGTTTCGGAGGACAGGAAGTTAAAACATATATTGAGTTAGCCAATAAGGTTTCTTATCTGTCGATGAGTTCAGAAGGAGAAATCAGCGAGATCGACCTTTGCCTGAAAGATAAAGACGTCAACGCTCTCAAACAAATCGTAGACTTTGCCAAGCAATTTGCCGGCATGTAATTAATATGTAAACAAACGGTATGAATAGTATTCACCTGCAGCAAACACTTCCCCAAGTGTTTGCTGACCGTAATTCGGTGACTTCGGATGTATGGCACCAGGATCTTATCTTCCGGAAAGAAGAAATGTATCTGATTGAAGCTGCTTCCGGCACCGGCAAATCTTCGTTGTGCAGCTATATCTACGGTTATCGCAACGACTATCAGGGGATTATTAATTTCGATGAAACCAATATCAAAGCATACTCCGTGAAGCAATGGGTCGACCTAAGAAAGCATTCACTAAGTATGCTTTTTCAAGATTTACGCATCTTCACAGAACTGACCGCTCTTGAAAATGTGCAATTGAAGAATAACCTTACCGGATGCAAAAAGAAAAAAGAAATCTTATCATTCTTCGAGCAACTGGGTATCGCAGATAAAATTAATGTAAAAGCCGGCAAGCTATCTTTCGGACAGCAGCAACGTGTCGCCTTTATCCGGGCACTCTGCCAGCCGTTCGATTTTTTATTTCTGGACGAACCGATCAGCCACCTGGATGATGATAACAGCCGCATCATGGGCGAACTTATCATTGCCGAGGCAAAGGCGCAAGGGGCAGGAGTAATCGCAACCTCCATCGGTAAACATATCGAATTGCCTTATAACCATATACTTCAACTGTAACAAGTGATAAATAACAAAGAATGAGCGGGAAATGATAAGTGAGAAAATCATCGGTTTCTTTTCACTGCAACATTTCAAATCGTAAATTGTAAAATCGTAAATAAAATGCCAACTCTTGTCTGGAAACTCCTCCGCCAACATATCAGTATCGGTCAACTAGCCGGTTTCTTTTTAGCCAATCTATTCGGCATGATGATTGTATTGCTTAGTGTGCAGTTTTATAAAGATGTCATTCCGGTATTCACCGAAGGAGACAGCTTTATGAAAAAGGATTTCATCATAGCTACAAAGAAAATCAGTACACTCGGTTCTTTTGCAGGAAAGAGTAATACGTTTTCTGCCGAAGATATTGCGGATTTGAAGAAACAACCGTTCACCAAAACAATAGGCGCCTTCACTCCTTCTCAATTCAAAGTATCGGCAGGGTTGGGCATGCAGGAAGCCGGTATTCATCTTTCCACAGATATGTTCTTTGAATCTGTTCCTGATGAGTTTGTCGACATCAAACTCGACAAATGGCACTTCGACGAAAGCACGCATACCATCCCCATTATTATTCCCCGCAACTATCTGAACCTTTATAACTTCGGCTTTGCACAGAGCCGCAGTCTTCCCAAGCTCTCGGAAGGACTAATGGGGCTGATTCAAATGGATATTATGATGCGTGGAAACGGACGGGTGGAACAGTACAAAGGAAACATCGTCGGCTTCTCCAATCGTCTGAATACGATTCTTGTTCCCCAGTCTTTCATGAAATGGGCTAATGAGAATTTCGCACCGAATGCAGAAGCGCAGCCGGCGCGGTTGATTATCGAAGTGAGCAATCCGGCTGATTCAGCCATCGCCAGTTATTTTCAAAAGAAAGGATATGAAACGGAAGACGGCAAGCTGGATGCCGGAAAAACGACTTATTTCCTCCGTCTTATCGTAGGCATTGTATTGGGAGTAGGTTTATTTATCAGTATTCTTTCATTCTATATCCTGATGTTGAGCATTTTCTTGCTCTTGCAGAAAAATACGACTAAGCTGGAGAGTCTGTTATTAATCGGGTACAGTCCCAACAAGGTAGCATTGCCTTATCAGTTGCTCACGGTAGGACTGAATGTTATCGTACTCACATTATCCATCGGATTAGTCTCCTGGCTACGCAGTTACTACATAGACAGCATCCGATTGTTATTTCCACAACTGGAAACAGGATCATTATGGGCAGCTATCAGCATGGGCGTTCTATTATTCATCGCCGTATCGGTGATTAACATACTGGCAGTAAAAAGGAAAGTGCTTTCGATCTGGATGCACAAATCATAGAGGTAGCATCAAACACATACTGTATGAAAAACCAAACTACATTTTCTATCCATAGAGGCTTAACAGCTTTCTTTTTCGGAATACTGTTCTGTTTTGCCCCATTGTCGGGACAAAACGTACAAGATACCATTATTGCGTATTTTAATCTACTGGAAAAAGTTCCACAAGAGAAGCTGTACTTACATCTGGACAAGCCATTTTATGGGGCAGGAGAAAAAATATGGTTTAAGGGATATCTGGTAAACTCTGTTACCCATCAAGACAATACGCAAAGTAACTTCATCATTACAGAGCTTGTCAACCGTTCCGACTCTATCGTAGAACGCAAGAAGATTCGTAGAGATTCACTGGGTTTTCATAATGCTTTCACACTCCCTCCCACTCTCCCGGCAGGTGATTATTATTTGCGGGGATATAGCAACTGGATGCTTAATCAGGAACCGGAATTCTTTTATTCACGTAATCTGAAAATCGGTAATTCGATTGACAACACGATTATTTCAAACATTGAGTATCAGCAAGAAGACGAATCACATTATACAGCCAAGATAAAATTTACCAGCAATACCCAAGAGGCTTTCGAAAATACCGCCATCCGCTACCGCTACATTGAAAATGGGAAGATTAAAGACAAAGGTAAAAGAAAGACAGACGAGAATGGGATGATTTCTATTTCCCTGCCGGATCTGAAGCCTATTGCCACGCGCCACATTGAAGTAGAATTTGACGACCCTCAATATATTTATAAGAGAACTTTCTATCTGCCTTCATTTACAAAAGACTTTGATGTTAAGTTCTTCCCGGAAGGTGGAGCTCTCTTGACCGTTGCTCATCAGAATATTGCTTTCAAGGCTCAAGGTTCGGATGGTTTTTCCACAGACATAGAAGGTTTTCTGTTCGACGCAAAAGGAGACACCTTAACAGCTTTTCGCTCGGAGCATGATGGTATGGGAGTTTTCACCTTGAATCCGATTGCAGGGAATTCCTATTATGTGATTGCCAAATCTAGTGACGGCATTACCAAGCGATTTGATCTTCCGACTGCAGAAGAAAAAGGAATCACTCTTTCCATGACGCATTACAAAAAGGAAATACGCTACGAAATCCAAAAAACAGAAGCTACCCAGTGGCCTCAAAAGTTATTCTTGATTGCACACACTCGTGGGAAGCTGGCAATCCTGCAACCAGTCAGTGCCAACAGAACTTTTGGAAAAATGAATGACAGTTTATTCAACGCAGGTATCACCCATTTTATGTTAATTGACCAACAGGGAAACGCACTTAGTGAACGTTTAGTTTTCGTACCCGACCGGAATCCACATCAATGGCAAATTCTTGCGGACAAGCCGACATACGGGAAAAGAGAAAAGGTTTCCTTGCAAATTTCAGCAAAGGATGATAATGGAACTCCGGTAGAAGGTAGTTTCTCCGTCAGCATTACAGACAGAAGAAGCATACAATCGGACTCGCTTGCAGATAATATCATATCCAATCTTCTACTAACTTCAGATTTGAAAGGATATGTAGAAAATCCGGGGTATTATGTTCTTCAGCAAGACCTGCGTACTCTCCGCACGATAGACTTCTTGATGATGACGCACGGATGGCGCAGACACCATATCCGAAATGTACTGACTTCGCCTTCATTAAACCTTACCAACTATATAGAAAAGGGACAAACTATCAGCGGACGTATCAAGGGATTCTTTGGAGGCAATGTAAAACAAGGTCCTATTTGTATTTTGGCCCCAAAAAGAAACATCGTTATCACTACTACCACAAATGACAAGGGAGAATTTATCGCCAATACCTCTTTCAGAGACAGTACGACTTTCCTGGTTCAGGCACGCACCAAAAGAGGATTCGCCGGAGTGGATATTGTGATTGATACTCCTCCATATCCGGTTGCCTCACACAAGTCTCCTTTCTATGACGGAACCACCACTTTCATGGAAGATTATTTGCTTAATACCCGCGACCAGTATTATATGGAAGGCGGGATGAGAGTATACAACCTGAAAGAGGTGGTGGTTACAGGAAATCGCAAGAAAGCCAGCTCGGAAAGTATTTATACAGGAGGAATAAACACCTACACTATCGAAGGAGAAAGGCTTGAAGGATTCGGGGCACAAACAGCCTTTGATGCAGTCAGCAGGCTTCCAGGGGTCAGTGTGACAAACGGAAACGAAATACATATCCGCAACAATCCCGAACAACCCGTCATCGTCATTGATGATGTTGTCTATGAAGACGACAACGACATACTGACCATGATTCAAACCAGCGACATGTCCAGTTTGAGCCTTCTTCGCGGTGCTGACGCAGCGATATTAGGTTCCCGAGGTTCAGCAGGTGCTATTGTCATCACACTGAAAGACGGCAAGGATCTTCCGGCAAGACCGGCACAGGGCATTATCACATGTACTCCATTGGGATATAGCGATTCAGTAGAGTTCTATCAACCGACTTATGATACTCCCGAGAAAAAAAATAATCAACGCTCGGATTTACGAAGCACTATCTACTGGAATCCATCCTTACAACTAGATGCAGACGGAAAAGCAACTATAGAATATTATACTCCGGACAGCACTGCACCGGAGGATATTATCATAGAAGGTGTGGATAAAAACGGAAAGGTATGCCGGACGATACAAACGATCAACAAAAAATAAATGAAACTGAATTTGAGATATGAATAGACTCATTATTGGTACAAAAAATGAACTAAATACAATCTATCCCGTGCTCCCTGCAAGCGATTTTTCATTTTCATTTCTCATATTCTCATTGTTTTTAGATAAACGAAAGGTTATCAAATAGATATCTTGTGAGAAACACTTTTAAAAAACGGCATTTCTCATAAGTTTTCCATATTTTAGCTCAAAATAGACCTTATTCTCATAGTGTTTCAGGGTATTTCTCATAGTGTAGTGTGCCGGAAACAGGCATTGAATAAATAGAACCATGTATTCCTTTTGCTTGTTTCCATATACAGTGTCTTAGTCCCATATATTGTGGGAAAAGATTCCCAACAACTTGGGAAAGGATTCCCTCATTTTGCGGGAAAGTTTTCCTTCAATATATGGGAATACTTTCCCACAATATATGGGACAATTGAAACTAATGAGCATCTTCAAGCAAAAAGCCACTATTTTATCTAAATAGTAGCTTCATTTCCTGATAAGAATAAGGTAAGTCGAAAGAAAAAAGGAAGGACGAATGGCTTTTGACTATGAGAAATACCCTGAAACACTATGAGAATAAGGTAGATTTTGAGCTAAAATATGGGGAAACTTATGAGAAATCCCGTTTTAAAAAGTATTTCTCATAAGATATCTATTTGATTATCTTTCATTTATCAAAAACAATGAGAATATGAGAAATGAAAAAATCTTTTTCAGTGCAGAACAGGCAATGTCGGCATCTCAACGCTACTTTACTGCCAGCTTAGCATTATTCTTCCGGTATCTTAGTGTTACTTTACTTATATCTCAAGCTAGCTTTATCAATAGATATACATAGGTACAGTACATATTAATAAGAAAGCACTACTACTCCAAACCACATAACCACTTATTTATCAAACAGTTCAGTTATTAAAAAGCAAAAAACAGGCTGACAATAGAAATCTTATTTCCTATTTGTCAGCCTATTATCAGCATCTATTGTCAGCCATATATTCACTGATAATCAGTGGATTAATCATTATCCTGACAGATTGACAATAAAAACCGAATGAAACACATTGTAGCTTGAGTTCAAGTGATCAGTTACTCTTCATAAAGGAAACGAACAGGTGTCCCTGTCTGACTATCGGTAGATACCCAAACAAGGAACTCTCCTGCTTCTGCTTTCTTCACTTTCGCATCATGCCAAAACGCCAAATCAGAAGAAGAAAGTTGAAAACTGACTGTATGAGTTTCTCCTGCTTTCATAAATACCTTTTTGAATCCTTTCAATTCACGAACCGGACGAATTAAAGAAGCTACTCGATCACAGACATAAAGCTGTACCACCTCACTGGCATCATAGTCTCCTACATTCGTAATATTACAAGTGACAATTAACTTATCACCTTGTTTCAACTTCTCCGAAGAGAGTTTTACATCGCTATATTGGAACGTCGTATAAGACAATCCATATCCGAAAGGAAACAATGGCTTATCCCCAGCATCCAAATGATAACTAGTGAAACCGATGGACGTTTGTTTTGCTCCGATTTCAATATCATCCATTAAGGTTATATTACTTGCCGGACGTCCTGTGTTTTTATGCGCATAATAAATAGGAATTTGTCCTACCATACGCGGGATAGTCACAGGAAGTTTTCCCGAAGGAATAAGTTTACCAAATATCAAATCAGCCAAAGCAGGTCCCGCCATTGTACCACCATGGAAAGCATACAGAATGGCATCTGCCATTTCTGTCTCCCGGGTAATCGTTAAAGGACGCCCCGCCATTACTACCATAACCACAGGCTTTCCCGTCTGTTTCAAAGCAGCCAATAACTCCGTTTGCTTACCTGGCAAATCAATATCCGCCCTGCAACGCGCTTCACCGGACAAGATAGCTTCTTCACCCATAAAAGCTAGAACAACATCAGCTTGTTCTGCCACTTTTACAGCTTTTGCAATCCCCTCTTCACTGCTATCACGACTATATTGTAATCCTCGTTCTGCTATTATTTTCACTTGCCCGCCATATAAATTGCGTAAAGCCGCCAATGGCGTGACAGCATGTTCTGGTTCCGCATCAAAGCACCATGTGCCCAATTGATCAGCTGGAGCATCCGCCAACGGACCTATCACAGCAATCGTTTTTATTTCCTTCTTCAATGGTAACACTCCATTGTTTTTCAACAACACAGCGCCTTCCGCAGCAGCCTGTTTTGCTTTAGCCAACGATTCGTCTGTATAATAAGGTAACTTCTTCTCAACTTTTGTATAAGGATTATCAAATAATCCCAGCCTGAACTTCAGACGAAGAATGTTACGAACAGCCTCATCCACAGTTTTCTCACTCACTTGTCCACTTCTCACCAATTCTTCCAGATGTTTAGTATATGCATATCCCATCATATCAATATCCACCGATGCATTGGCCGCTTTCATCGCCGCATCCTTTAAATCGGTACAGAAACCATGAGGAATCATTTGCTGAATAGATCCCCAATCACTGACTAGAACCCCGTCGTAATTCCATTCGTTACGCAATATCTGATGGTTCAGATAAGCGTTCCCGGAGGAAGGAATACCATTTATATCATTGAAGGAACACATAAAAGTTGCCGCTCCTGCTTTCGCTACCGCTTCAAACGGTGGTAAATATACATCCCGAAGCAAAAGTTCCGGAATCCAAGTTGTATTATAATCTTTACCGGATTCGGACGCTCCATAAGCAGCGAAATGTTTAGCGCAAGCAGCAATGCTTGTAGGAGCCGATAAATCTGTCCCTTGAAAACCTTTTACCATGGCTACTCCCATGATAGAAGTCAAGTAAGGATCTTCTCCACAAGACTCGGCGATACGTCCCCATCGTGGATCACGTGAGATATCTATCATAGGAGCGAATGTCCACCGAATTCCCGTAGCACTTGCCTCCAAAGCGGCAACTCGTGCACCTTCTTCCGTTATCTCCGGATTCCATGAAGCAGCTTGTCCCAAAGGAATAGGGAAAATAGTCTTAAATCCGTGAATAACATCACGAGCTATGATCAAAGGAATATGCAAACGACTCTCTTCTACGGCAATACGCTGAAGTTCGTTCACCACCTCTACATTCAATTCATTCAGGATCGTTCCGACTTTACCAGTCTTGACAGACTCTTTCATATTTTTTGAAAGTCCCATGCCTGTCAATTGGTTCATCTGCCCAATCTTTTCCTGCAAAGTCATTTGCGAAACCAGTACGTCAATTCTCTTCTCAACAGAATTGTTACCCTGACCAAAAACGGTCAGGGTGAAACAACTCATTGCAAGTACAAATATCTTTATTCTCATATACAGCATCATTGTGGCATTGTCATTCCATTGGCAGGAGCAGCATCGTCATTCGGATGAATCGTTGCATAATAATCTCCCAAAGAAGTCAGTTTACCATCTTTATCAACTAACATTGAAGTCCACAGACCTGCCATTGTCGGGCTTCCGCTGAACCAGGCATAACGAAAGACTTCATCCATATTCTCATAATCTGTCAGTACCGGCTCTATAAAATGATTACGAATCCACTCTTCCGAAACTTTATTGGTTTCAGGCTTTCCGGAAGTCGCACTGTCATCTCTAGGCGCAAACTCTGTAATCCAAATCTTCTTGCCATAAGTAGAGAAAATTTTCTTTACCTGATCAGCATACGTTTTGGGAGATTGCCCCATATAAATATGAAGGGCAATATAATCCATTCGCAGATTCTGGCTTTGCACACCTTTCATAAAGTCATTGAACCATGCAGCTCCGGGCCAGGATACAGCCGGACTTACCAGTTTTATACCCGGGTCAAGCCCGTCCGAAAGTTTCTTCCAGTCTTCCAATGCCTGTTCTACGGTCATATTCCCTTCAGAAGATAAATCCGGTTCATTAAATCCAAGCACATAGAATATCTTTTTCTGGCGATATAAATCATTCACCATGTCAATGTTGGATTGGGTTACATTGGTATGTCCCCAAAACATCGGAACAAATTCTACATTTTGCGGGGCGTATGGGTCCTGACAGCCAGTCAGTCCCCATGTATAATACCAGTTGGCTTTCAGGTTGATGATATTAGCCCACCATTGTCCGGTGCTTGTGCCCAGGCTAAATCCGCAGCCACGTTTATAGATGGTTGCCTTGTTGGAAGAAGTAGTAGTTCCATCTTCATCCGTAAGGTCAGTAATCATTTGGTCTTTGGTGCAAGCACTGAACAAGGTCAGTATGCACATGAATGTAAATATCTTATTTATCCTTTTCATAATTCTTCTCATTTACGTTTATAACCAACATTCTTAAGAGACAGTTTTCCATCTTTCCATTCCCAAACAGTCATATCAAAACCTAATGATTCATACCATGACTGGTTTATCTGACTCGAGGTCACTTTTCCACCGTCCAAGCCTGCCTCATCATCAGTTGCGGAAGAACTGACATCTTCATTGTTTCCGTCGATAAGTGTAACATTACATACCCAGTTGTTAGCCAAAGGAGCACCCGGATTGCTGCTCACAGTTGCAGGATTGATAGCAGAAATGCGCTGTACCTTAGCACCTTTTATTGTAGCAGACTCTACCACACAGCCGTTGGTGGTTCCGTTATTCTGATAGTTTCCATTAATTCCGGAAATAGCCTTACCAGTTCCAACGATTCCGGATATTTCAGCATTACGAACAATACAGTTAGTAGCATACTTTTTATTAGTACCACATACGCCTGCTGCATTTCCGTTAGAGCCGATTACCGTATTGCTTACCGAGGCATTTTCAACCAAACAGTTTCGCACATTAACTCCTACTCCGGCAATACCTCCGACATCATTTCCACTCTTTACGGTTCCGGTAAACATACACTCTTCAATCTTCATGTTATCGTTATTGTTGGCTCCGAAAATTCCCCCAACACCATTAGCACCGGAAGTAGTAGCGGTAATTGTCATTGAAGAAAGACATCCCTTTATCAAGTCCGGTCCTTCACCACGCCCAACAATACCGGCGATACGTGTTTTAGAAGCGGTGACAGTCAAAGTTCCTTCCGATGTACAATTACGTACTATGGCACCACTCCCCGTACCTTTGTTACGACCGGCAATTCCTCCAACCATACCGCAAATGGCTGTCATATCCAAATTTACATAACAGTTTTCAATAACGCCCTGCGCAATATTATCTCCAACAATACCACCCAGCAGATCACCTGTATGCGTACTAGCTATTTTACCAGATACTTCTATATCACGAATTGTTCCTTGATTAATTCCAGCTATTGTTCCGAAAGATTGTGTGGTGGTAATATTTACATCTACAAATTTAAGGTCGTGGATAATACCCTTATTTGTTTTCACAAATCCGGAATTAGCAGTTGTTGCGTTTATCTTCAACCCTGTTACAGTATATCCCTTGCCATCCAAATCGCCTGTAAATTCTCCTAACACAGTCCATTCATCAGCCAACTGAATATCATTCTGCAAAGCAATATAACTTGAAGGAGCGTTTGTCATCATAGTTGCCAACTGTTCCCCGTCCGCCACAATATACGGTGAAGTTTCAGAACCGTCTCCACCTTCATTCATCTTCTTCGAAGCAATCGTTATTGTTTTCGCCAATGATACGACATTCGCACCACTTCCGGTCTGAGCCAGTTTCAGTTCAACAGTAATATCACCTGTTTCAAAACCACCCTTACTAATATCAGCAGTTATTTTTCCATTTGAGGCATTGTAGGAAATATCCGCATTAGTCTCATTTGTCAATACATTCACAGATATATCCATTGGAAGAGCATCAAGTAATTCACTGGCGAACGTATCCCCTATAGTGATATTTATCAACGTGGGAAATTTCTTGCCAATTGTCAGAATACGCTCGTCTTTCTCATCACCGGAAGCAACCAATACGGCAAGATTATTTTCTCCTTTGACAAGTACCTCGTCCGCATTACAGTTCTCCAAAGGCACAGCACTGCTGGCAGCCACTCCGGCAACGATAGTACGTCCTGTTACTTCTCCGCCAAAATTCAGATTCTTCACTTCTGCACCAGTGCCTACAACTCCAAAGAAAGCTTGTGAATCACTTGACGGTGCATTGATATGATAAATAATCTTATGATTATCTCCATTCAAAATTCCAACGAACGGTGCTTCGGTCGTTCCTACCGGTGTCCAGTTTGCTTCTATCTCTATATCATCCGTAAGGATAAACACTTTATCCAAACCGAACTTCAATTTGTTCAATCCGTCGGCATCAGATATTTTATAAGGAGATTCCGCCGTGCCCTCTCCTTCTGCAAAAGCATTTACACTGATTTCCTTCACAACCGGAGTACGTGCTCCGAATGAAGCGGTAATCTCCAATGTTCCCGATAACAATTCGGCAGTAGGAGTCAATACAAGAACACCTTGTCCGGTATTCAAATCCTGTGTAATCTTTACTGTTAGTCCCGGAATATCAGATGCTGTCACCGCAGCCATAGTAGGTACCACAGTAAATGGAATCTCAACCATCGACTTCATATTGACAACCGGTTCGGTCTCCATTTGGAATTCGATACTTCCGGAAGGATCTGTGTCTTCAAAGATTACAACAGACACCGTCGTCTCGTATTTATTACCCATATATTCTACCAATACAGGTAAATACATCATTCCCAACTGAACGGGAATACCAGTGATTGATAATTTCACTGTTCCCGTTTTACCTTCCAAAGGTAAAGTTACCTTCTCAATACAAATTCCATTTACCTCTTCCGAACTGAAAGTGGCCGTTCCGCCTACGGCGTTCACATAAGAGATAGATGCCCGACAATTGGAGAGCAATGCGGCTCCCTGCACAAAACTTCCTTCCACGCTATTATGCTCGGTATCCAGCGCAAAGGATATATATTGGTTATCCTCATCCTTGCTACACCCTGCCAGCAGAATAATTCCCAGCAGATATAATAGTATCTTATTTTTCATATCTATCATTTTTTATAGGTTAATTAATTGGCAGGCTCTGTTGCCGCTTCCGGATCAATCCAGCCCTTGCGTATCATCACAATCTGACGAGTGGCACCATCCAGACAACTCTTCCAGACAACCATCTTATCATCCGTTATCGACTTTATCTGATAGGAAGCACTCCAGTCTGTAAAATAGAAGAGAAAACCACCATTGCCATCTGCCGTTTTAGGTAATACAAGCGAATAATTACCGGCACCATCTTTTACAATTGTCCATGTCATTTTTTCAGGGGGAGTGCATTGGACAAGATAATCACCACAACCTCCGGGATATATAGCGGAAATCTTATCCGCCCGAGTGGTTCTCCAAGCAGGATCTTTGACTAACAAAGAATAGAGCCCCGCACCAGCATCCGAATTACCAGCTGAAATAGGATTGGAGGCAGCACAACAAGAACCATTGTTCTTATAAATAAAAGCCGGCCCGTCCTTATCTGTCAACTTGAAAGTGATCTCATCATCATACATACCACCACCGGTTTTATTGTTTGCACGATTCAGATGTCCGGCTATTTGAGCTGCCCAATCACCATTCCCACCTTTCTGGGGATTTTTAATCAGATGTCCCGGAAGCAAAGAATCAACAACCCAAATTTTTCCGGCTTCATTATTAATTCCGCCCGTCAACTTTTCATAAATAGGATCACTCAATAAATCATAATTACTCTTTATCACAGGAAGGGTAATAGAAACCGGATTAGTCTGTCCTCCTTGTCCAAAGGCTTTCAATGTTATCGAATAATTGCCGGGGAAAGGATATTCTCCTTCCACGGAACTTACTCCGTTGGCAACAGCTCCATTACCTAAATCCCAAAATCCGATTACATCGGCAGGAGTAGTCTTGAAGGTATATGTGTTAGGTCGCTCTCCCGGAATAACAATAATCTTCAAATCCTGAATAGGTTCCTCCAAGCCCATCCGGTCGTCCGGAGAGCAGCTGCTAAAAAATGGTATGACAGCTAAGGCAATATATACATATTTATTTCTTATCATAGTTTTTCTTCTTTAATAGTTAATATCCCGGATTCTGTTTTAATGACCCTTTCGACTGAGTTATATCATATTGAGGGATTGGGAATAATCCGGCTCTTTCCTTGTTGTATGTCACTTTAAATTCATTCAACTCTCCATTAGTCAATGTTCTTTCCGCATAATCCTGACCACGACGGAGAATATCCCAATACCGATGTCCTTCCAAAGACAACTCATATATGCGTTCTTTATCAATCAAATCTAATGTTAACTGATTTTGAGAAATAGTTACACTTCCTACTCCCATCGCTCTCTCACGTACTCGCTTATAATAACTCAGTGCTTTCGCCTTATCTCCATAAAGTAACTCCAGTTCTGCTCCCATCAACAGTACATCTGCAAAACGAATCATCGGATAATTGTTGCGGTAATTCAACTCTCTTGAACCGCCATAACGTCCATTATTCGCAGTGAGGGGAGTAAATTTACGATTGAAATATCCAGTATTCTGGAATCCCTTAGTATACTTTAGACCTTCTCCGTCATTATCACCGACTTTAGTTTCTGCATTGATAAATGTTGCATAACGTCTCGGATCAGCAGGATCAAAACGATCAAACAAAACTTTACTTACCGGAGCAAAAGACCATCCGGCAGCATATGCTCCTCCAACATCACGCATCCCCCAAAGTATGATGGCTTGGTTGCCCAAACAGCCTTGACGGTTCTTCCAATCACCCCATTTAGACAAATCGGTATATTGTATTTCAAAAACTCCTTCTATATTATTCTTATTAGCTACCGCAAACAAAGGAGATGCCTTAGCCGCATCAATTTGTGCCCTGTCATAAGCGCCCGCCATCAGGTCATGCCCACTGTTTTCTATTACATCTTCTACATAACCAATCATCTCCTGTGAACTAACTCCCGGCAACTGATTCTGATTGTAGTATCCGGTATAATATAACCAAACCCTCGCCAACAACGATTGAGCGGCTGCTTTAGTAACTCGTCCTTTATCCGCCGCATCCAACTGCATAGAAGATACCGGAAGACTATATTCCCCCTGTGAATTCTTTGCATTGATAGCTGTTACCAAATCTTCCGCAATCTGTGAGTAAATCACTTCCGGAGCCACCTGCTGTTGCGCATAGTCGGCAGGAGTCAGCGGAGTCAAAATCAAAGGCACATTTCCATACAAACGAACCAAGTCAAAATAATAATTAGCACGTAAGAATAATGCTTCTGCCTTATAGCGGGTACGCAAATCTTCATCGGCAAATTTAATCTGGTCAATCTTCACCAACAACTGATTCGCACGATAGATTCCTGTAAAATATTTACTCCACAGAGCTTCGGGAGCAGGATCGCTGACACGAATATCAAAGCGATCAATACGTACCGTAGCTGGTATATCATTTGCATTCGCTCCACCCGCATAACAAGCGTCACCCAAAATTTCGCTAACCAGTTCGAAAGCGCAGTTCTGCGGACTACCGGACGCTGTACTAGGAGCACTCCAAGACAATATATTATAGGCAGAAGTCAAAGCCTGAAAAGCATCCTTCTGATCACGGTAGAAATTACCCGTCACTTGCTTCATTGGAGGTTCTAAATCCAGTAAATCGCCACATGCCGTTGTCACTCCCAACGTCAGAGCCAATATCGATATTTTAAATATATTATTTTTCTTCATAATCGTATCCTTTATCAGAATGTAACATTAATACCAAAAGAAATCGTTCTCGGATGTGGATATACTCCACTATCTACACCTGTGCTCATTACTCCGCCACCAATCTCCGGATCATATCCGTCATATTTGGTGAATGTAAACAGATTGTTGACTGAAGCATAGACACGAAGACTTTCGATGTAGTAATTCTTCAATCGTTTCGTTGTATATCCCAACATAATGTTCCTTATCCTAAAGTAGTCTCCGTCTTTTACATGGAAATCCGACGGTTTCGTCCAAGAACCATTATTATCTTCGGTAGTTACTCTCGGAATCGTATTTGATGTGCCTTCACCATGCCAACGCCCTAAAGCCCAAGACGGATAATTGGATGCAGGCAAATCCATTCGACGAAGTACACTGAAAATCTTATTGCCAACTGTTCCACTAGTGTTTATTGTCAAATCGAACCCTCTATACTCCAGGTTGAGATTGAAACCATACGTAAAATCAGGATATGGATTACCCAAATTCTGACGGTCGTCATCGGTAATCTGCCCGTCACCATTAGTATCCTGAAAACGGAAATCTCCCGGTTTAGCATCCGGTTGAATCAATTGTTTTGTCCCATCCTCATTCACATGAACATACGCATTTACTTCATCTTGATTCTGGAAAATACCTAACGTCCGATATCCCCAGAAATAAGCCAATGGATGCCCTTCTTCCATCCGAGTGATCGTTCCTACCATCCCCTGCATTGATGTGCCGGTCACTACCTTTGTATCCGTACCCACATAAGTTACTTCATTTTTATTATAAGCCATATTACCGCTTACGGTCATATTCAGTTTACCTATTTTCTTCTTATAGCTTACAAATGCTTCAAAACCTTCATTGCGTACCGCACCCGCATTCGTTGTCGGGAAAGAGTTACCCAAAAACAACGGAGTAGGAGTAGTTAACAACAAATCTTTTGTGTTTTTACGGTAATAATCCAGATTTACAGTCAAACTGCCAAATAGGACGGCATCTATACCAATATTGGTTTGTTCAATCGTTTCCCATTTCAAATCAGGGCTTTCCACTTTAGTGGGAGCTGCACCTGTAGATATAGATTGTCCATCCACCTGACTTCCAAATATATATCCAATTCCATAAGTCGATATTGTGGACATGTATTGAAAATCACCAATACGTTCATTACCATTGCGTCCCCAACTTGCACGCAGTTTCAAGGCATCCAGCCACTTCACTCCCGACATAAAACGCTCATTCATCAAATTCCATCCGACAGATACCGAAGGAAACGTACCAAACCGGTTATTGGGACCGAAACGTGAAGATCCGTCCCGACGGATGGTAAATGTCATCATATAACGATCGTCATACGAATAATTGGCACGACCAAAATATGAAAGTAAGCGATGCGGATCATCCATACCTCCTGAAGCTCCTTGGGATGAAGAAGTTGCCATACTCACCCATGCATATTTCGGATCATCTATAATCAAATCATTACGGCTACCGGAAACACGCGTACCGGATTCATCTATATAACTAGTACCGATCAAAGCCGAAACATTATGCAATCCATAAACATGTCCCCAATTCAACACGTTCTCATAATTCATAGACCAGTTATTTGACATACTTTGATTAGCTCCATTATGTTCTGTATTTCCAGTAGTGGAATTCAACCGATATAAAGGGGTATAACCATAAGAAACATTCCATGTCCGCTCCGTTCCGATAGAAAAGCGATACTTAAAATCTTTCAGAAAGCTGATTTCAGCGAAAGCCGACCCTATCAATTTAAAATAATTAGAGTTTCCGTGTGAAAAATAGATTCGGGCAACCGGGTTAACAATCTCTTGAGATACATATTTCGACGAACCAAATCCACCATAAAGTGGGTCGTCGTTTTTAGAATCATAGACCGGAGTTAATGGATCCATATTCAATGCACTTACTAATGGACCGGCAGTCAAGCTATTTTGGGTAATAGACTGTCTATCTACTTTAGAAATAGATACGTTCTCGCCAATTTTCAAATGCCCGTCAAAGAAACGACGTTCAGAATTCAAGTTAACAGTAATACGTTTAAAATTTGACTTTCCCTTAGCTAGAATACCATCCTGATTGAAATAAGAAGCGGAAGTCAGGAAAGAACCGTTTTTATCTCCGCCAGAAAGAGAAACTTGTGCCTGCATAGTAGGAGCATTGCGATAAAGCACGGCTTCTTGCCAATCGGTACCTTTATTATACTTAGCTATTTGCTCATTTGTAAAAGGCAATGGCTGTCCGCCATTCTGTGCCGCTTCATTTTGCAAAATACAGTATTCTTTCGCATTCAAAACATCTATTTTTCTAGCTATATTTTGGATGCCATAAGAGAAATTGGCAGTAACCGAGGTTTTACCTTCACTTCCTTTCTTTGTAGTTACAAGGATTACACCATTACCACCACGAGCTCCATAAATAGCTGATGATGCGGCATCCTTCAGTACTTCAATAGATTCAATATCCGCAGGATTCAAGTATTCAATATCCCCTACAGCCATTCCATCAACTATATAGATAGGCTGTGCCGTACCATTCGTCCCGACACCGCGAATACGAATGGAAGTTGAAGTTCCCGGCTGCCCGCTATTAGATATAATCTGCACTCCCGGAGTTTTTCCTTGTAGAGCATCGTCGGCACGCATGATACCAGTCATTTCCAGTTCACTTCCCTTGACGGAAGCAATAGCACCTGTCACCAAACTCTTTTTCTGTACACCATATCCAACTACTACGACTTCATCCAACGCCATCGCATCTTCTTTCAATTTTATATTCAATTGACTTCCGGATGCAGTCAGTTCTTGCTGTGAATATCCTATATAAGAAACAATAATGACCGGATTTTTAGCCGTAACCATCAACGTAAACTGACCGTCTATGTCTGTTATTGTTCCTGTAGTAGTTCCTTTCACTTTCACATTCACGCCTATTAACGGATCACCGGTTTTGTCATCCACCACCTGACCGGTAATTTTTCGCACTTGTTGCTGGACATTCTGTATAGCCAACATCTCTGCCTTGTTTACCTGTTCTCCCATGGTCTGTTGCAATGGTAACACAGCCAGCAACAGAGAGAAAGAGCACGAACATACATACGATACTTTTTTCATAATACTACTTTTGGTTATTTAATCAAAGAAAATACATACTTACTACTTATTTCTATACCACTCCTGAAGTATATAGAAAGCCTTCTTTTTCTGCCCACGATTAGATATCAACCCTTTCCGATTAAATCCATCCTGAATCTGTGGAAGCAATCGCCTCGGAGAACGGAAGTCCATCAATATCCAAGGAGAAATACCTGCTACCGGCGGCATCCGTTCATCAATCATTTTCAACGTTTTTTTATAAAGTTCCTCCTGATACTCTTCGGTCCAAATCTGCGTTTTATCACCGTGATAACCGGCAACAGCACCTCCACCCATTTCGCTAAATATCAAAGGCTTTTCATAATCTACCTCCCAACGTACACGATCAATTTTTTCATTCAACCCATCATACCATCCTAAATATTGGTTACAAGAAATTATATCTACATATTCACTCATCTTATCCTGAATGGAAAGTACCGTAGCCGATTTATCCGAACGTTCCATCGCCATACTTAATAAACGTGAGTTATCCTTTTCACGAGCTGCTTTTGCCAAATTAGACAAGAACCGGTCACGGGCATCTCCATGAGGTGTTTCATTGGCTATTGACCAAATAATAACCGCCGCCCGGTTCTGATCCCTCTCAATCATTTCCATTAATTGGTTGTGGGCATTCTGATAGGTATCCTCGTTTTCCCATTGAATAGTCCAGTAAACCGGAATCTCTGACCAAACCATTAACCCCATCTTTTCGGCCAAACGAACCATCTTTTCATTGTGAGGGTAATGTGCCAATCTGACATAATTGCATCCAAGCTCTTTTGCCCAGTTCAACAGTGTCAGATCTTCCTCTTCCGAACAAATACGGCCGGAGCGGAAAGGAGCTTCCTCATGAATACTGATTCCTTTCAGAAATACCGGTTTGCCATTGAGCAGAATCTGACGTCCTTTTGTCTCAATTGTACGGAAACCTATTTCATCTACTACTTTGTCAGTATTTGTACTCAAAGACACTTGATACAAATAAGGTTTTTCCGTGCTCCATAAGATTGGTTTTGCCTTTATTTCAAAAAAAGCGTATCCGTTAGCATCTGTAATCAGTTCCTTCTTTATTTTCAGTTCAGGAATTTCCAATTGTACTTTTTCAGAAGTTGCTGTTCCGTTTATCTTCACATAACCGGACAATGTGTCTTTACTGCCTTTCTTAAGCTGTATATAATAACTGTTGATATATGTCTGCGGAACTTCCACCAGCATAACATCACGTGTTATTCCACCGAAATTAAACCAGTCACAATTCAATGTCGGCACTCCTTCAGCAGTACGTTTATTATCAACTTTCACTACCACGAAGTTTTCTCCATCTTTTATTTGTTCGGTCACTTCCATATTGAAGGGTGTGTATCCACCGATATGTTCACCGACTTTTGTACCGTTCAAATAAACTTTTGCTTCATAATTCACTGCTCCCAAATAAAGAAAAACTCTATTATCCGCTTTTTTATAAAGAAATTTATGCTTAAACCACATCGTTCCCTCATAAAAAAAGAAACGGTCTTCCCATGTATTCCAGTCTCCCGGAATTGCCATTACTGGTGCTGAATCAAAATCATATTCCTTGTAAGCTGTAATGTTATCCACTAGCGGATCTTTGAAGAACCCGTTAGGATCGGGCGTACGGCGATAATTATAATATCCCACCTCCAACTGGTCTAACAAATAGTTCCAAGTACCATTCAATGAAATCGTTTTCCTCCCATATACATTCTGGATAAGAGGAGTCAATTTCGAATTACTTTGTGCAGACACAGTCTGCCCCAAAGGAAATAGCACCCACAGTAAGGATGCGACCACCCAGGTCATTTTTAAATGTTCTCTCATAGCATTCTATTTTATTTTTCAGATAAATAATACCAAACAACTTTATCTTCAAGCTGCTTATCTTCCTGATAAGCATAAGCTTCTACATTATTTACTCCGGATTTTAAAGTGATTTTCCCGGATAAGTATACATGATTTTCCCCTTTCTCTAATGGAATTTCTTTCCCATTAAGTTTCAAAACCACTCTTTCGCAATTTGAATAAAGTTTCAAGCTAGTTTCCGGTTGAGTACGATTAGTAAACCGACGCTCACAGATATACACCATTGGTTCCGGATTCCAATTGACTTTATAAAAATAATAGGCATCTTTTTTTATTTGCCTGTCATGAGTAATTAAACCTTTATCATTGATTCCAGGTTGGTTTCCTTCATTACGACTATCTGAAGCAAAATCATAGGCTGCCCATATGGAAGTGCTCCATAAGTAAGGACGTTGCTGTATAGCTTTCAAATACCCTTCATGAAAATAGGTCTGATAAGCTTCCGGATGCCAGTGTCCATCAATATCAGGTTTCCCTTTTCCTTCCTGATGTTGATATGGATGTGCTCCTGCCCCATATTCGCTAAAACCAATACAGCGTTGTGGATATTTCTGATGAAGTTTATCAGCAAATGTACCTATCTCTTCCACAGTATTATAATACCATCCATCATAACGATTATTGGAGTAAACATCAGTTATGAAATTTGTTGGTCTTTCTGAAAACATAGCAGCTAATGTACTAAGTCGGGTCGGATCTTCCTGATGTACCAATTTATTCAGTCTTTCAATCAACGGAACCGGATTGGGACCTTTCCTATAATTTATTTCATTAGAAACTCCCCATACTACTATTGAAGGATGATTATACAACTGCCGAATCAAACTTTTCAACCCGGTTTCACAGTTTATGGCAAACTCCTCCGTATCCTTTATCTTGTTTATTACCGGAGTCTCTGTCCAACAAACAATCCCTAATGAGTCCAAATAACGATAGGTGAAATCTCCATGTTGATAGTGAGATAAACGAATATAGTTACTACCCATGGCAACAATTCTATCAATATCCTCTTTGCGTTCGGTATCGCTAACCGCATTCCCTTTATCTCTTCTCTCTTCATGTAGCGATACTCCCCGCAAAGGATATGAATGTCCGTTTAGAATGAATCCTTTCTCCGGATCAATGGAATAATAACGTATTCCCAAAGGAACAGTATAGTTATCCATTACTCTTGTTCCAACCATCACATTGACTTCCACAATATATAAATAAGGATCCTTCTTCCCATTCCACAAATGAGGATTATCTATTTGGCAAGTGTTTGTTACGGATGTTGTAGTCTCTGGAAGAATCATTACTTCCTGCTTGCCCTCCTTCAATATCTCTCCATTCCGTTCTTTTATAATGAAAGATACTATTGCCTTTTGCTTTTTCTTATCAGTATTACGAACTTTTGCGATAAAAGAGAGTTTGGCTTCTGTATCTGTCACCACATCTTGACGAATATATACACCGTTCGAGCCATAATCTTCAGTAGTGAAATGTACCTTATCTTTCTTTATTAATTCCAAGCCACGGATTAATCCCCCGAAAAAGGTAAAATCAGCAGAAAGAGGAGGTATAGCCAAATTTTCAGCATTGCTTACTTTCACCAATAATAGATTGGATGCACCATAACGGACAAATGGAGTAATATCAAAAGCAAAAGCTGTGTATCCGCCAAAGTGTGTGCCAACAGATACTCCATTTAAAAATACTTCTGTTGCATAATTAGCTGCCCCAAAACGTAAATAAAGGCATTTATTACGATCATTTTTATCTATCTTCAAGTTGTGCATATACCAACCCGTCCCCCGGTAATAATTATCTCCACCGTCCTGTCCATCTTGTCCGTTCCAAGTATGAGGGAGGGTTATGTCTGTCCAATCTACTTTTTGAGATGTCGAAGAAATATCTATATTGTCTTTAGTAAACTTCCAGTTATCATTTATAGGAAATCGCTGCGAGTTAGCATAACTTAATAACCAACAACATGAGATCAAAATAGTATAAATTAGTTTCATAGTATTCAGTATATTCAATTAGTTTATTTTGAGTACACACGTACCCAATCGATGATAAAATCCTGTGGAAATATGGAATTATCAATTCCCATTTTTCCTCCCCAATTTCCGCCTACGGCCAAATTGAATAAAATATAATGTGGTTTGTCAAAAGGCCAGTTTTTAGGTGTTTTCTTTTCAGGTGCATATACATAGAAAGGTTTTGACGGATCATCAATATAAAACTCTATCTTGTTTTTATCCCAATTGATTCCATAAGTATGAAATCCCTTCTCCAATCCTTTTACTTCCAGATGTTTTTTATTGATAGTACCACCATGACTGGAACGTGTATGTAATGCTGAATGAACCACTCCCGGTTGATAACCTACATACTCCATTATATCAATCTCTCCTCCATCCGGCCATCCGCCCTCCGCCCCTAACATCCAAAAGGCTGGCCATATTCCCATACCTGTAGCCAGTTTCATCCGGGCTTCAATACGTCCATACAAGAAGGAATGTTTGTTTTTTGTAGAAATACGGGAAGAAGTATAATCTCCTCTCTTTTTGTTATCGCCTACTTTCTTAGCAGTAATAACTAGTTTTCCTTTCTTGAAAGAGAGATTATCCGGAGTATAATTTTGAAGTTCATTATTTCCCCATCCGTCGTTTTGTGAACCATATCCGGAAGCAACAGTCCAGTTTGTTTGATCTAATTGCTTCGAATTAAATTCATCACTCCATATTAACTGATGCTGACCATAAAGAGAGGTGAATTGAAACAACAACAGGCAAATTGCATTTAAAAGAATTTTTCTCATACTATTACTTTTTTTGGTTGATGCAAATATAGAAGGCTCTAAATTCCTACCCAAAATTTAAAGCCCTACAAACACTATACAACCTTAAAAAAGTAAATTACCTACCCCCCTACAAGTCCTCACACACAAACACACAAACCGCTATATTTCAAATAGATAAATATAACAAAATCCCCCTACAAATCATTTATCTACAAATGATTTTAATGTTGCTATAATTTCAGTCAGATAATAGGGTAAAGCCACCGATTCATCTAACTCCAGTTTTTTTCTTAAACGGTACTTAGCCATTTCTACAGAAGAGGAAGAGACATTCATCAAAGAAGCTATTTCTTTCGTACTCAAATTCATGCGAATATAAGCACATAATCTCAAATCACTATTAGTTAACTTGGGATGTTTTTCTGTTAGTCGATCAAAGAATCCATTACATGTATTATTAAAATGTTCAACAAAATTATCCCATCCGCTCTGATCGTTTAATTGCCGTTCAATCTCCTTTACCAAACGTTGCACCTGCTGTTTTGTAGCAGGAGACTGACTTATATCAATTTCCTGTACGGCCTCCTTTATCTTTTTAAGGAATGTATTATTCTGAACCCCCAGCATAGTGATACTCATCAACTTACTATTCTTATTACCTAGTTCTTCCTGAAGACAATTCAATTGATAACGTTCCATTTCCTCCTTCCGTTTTCTCTCTTCATTTAAACGTATTTCTTCTTCCTTTTTTCTTGTCTGGATTAATACAGCTCTATATATAAGAAATATTATACCTATAACGAGCAACCCATAAAGTAAATAAGCATAAACAGTGGCGTACCATGGTGAAGCAACATGCAGCATGATACTATTCACATCCGAATAAATCCCATATCCATTACTATTCCTGACTTCTAACGTAAAATCACCAGGATGAAGATACGACAACTGAATATAACCACCGGAAGAGATTTCCCACTTATCCCCACGCTCTACAATACGATATTCCAACTGCTGTTCCCTATTCAGAGAAGTCAACCATAGCCGCACCATATTGATATGAGCAGGAATAAAAAGATTCCCTTCGTTCAAACTTAACAACTGATTTTCAGACTCTCCCACGATTTCTGCTTTCCTGATACAGGGCATCTTCATCGGAGGTTGCCCGTTCAATGCAGTAATATTCATTATTCCCAATCCATTCTCCAAACCAATAGCATAAATACTATCTTCCAACTGGATTACTTTACGAAAACCCTTTGGTATGAATTCATCTTTCATACGGGCGAATAATCCTGAATTCACCATCACTTTATTGTAATTCTTTTGCAAAAGACAAACGCCTTCTTCATTTATTTGCCAGAAACGATCATCAAACGCCTGAACCTTTAACGCATTTCGATTAATCGTTTCCAATAAAGTTGCATAATATTCATCTGGTTGAAGGGTATTATTCAATTCATTGTATTTATATACTCCTCCTTCATTATTTAGAAAAATAATATCGGTCCCCACTTTGACCAAAAACGCACGCTTCGATTTTGTCATCGGTACAGCATATATTTCAGATTCGGTGATAGTAGTGTAAGCATGATCAAAACGAAGTCGCATATAATCTTTTCTTGAGTGAGCAATCCATAAGTTTCCATCTTTATCAAATGCACAATTTTGCACCAAATCACCATAACCGGATATATTGTTTTGAAACGTCAGTTTACCATCATTCAGTTTATAAAGAGAAAGCCCTACATAGTTTCCACTTATGTAATAACCTGGACGAGAAGGGACTGGAACTAAAGTATAAACTCCACTATGTTTTATTTCACGGAATGTACCATTGGAGACACTGAATAGACCTTTATTATGTGCGACAATGACTTCACTTCCTATATTATACAAATTCCAGACTTGTCCTTTGGATTGAGGTAATAATACAAAACTAACCTCTTCCTCTCTCTTATTTATCTGAAAAAGTCCTTTGTTAGTTCCTACATACAACTGATCCCTCTGATTCACAGCGCAATATACATATCCTATATTTTCTTTGGGATCAAGTAATAAAGATTCTTCCTTAACACTTTCCTCAATCATCATTATTCCTCCGTTCAACCCTAACCAGATATCTCCTTTATTATTTACCCCAACACTTAATACTGTATTCTTCAGTCCCAACTGCTCTCCTACTTTCGAAAGGATATTTCCCCGCTCATCTATTCTGTAAAAGCCCGTATTACCAGTACCGACCAAATAATCATTCCCCAAACGACTCATAGACGTGATCCTCATATCCGCCTCATAAGGGATATGTTTCTCAATATTTCCTTTGCTATCCAGCAACAATGCCCCCTTCTCTGAACTAAAAAGGCGAAGTTTTCCACTGCTAGTTAAAGCCATATAAACCAAATAGAAATTTTCCAATTGATCTGTAACGACTCGTTTTTCATATCCATCCAATTGATAGAGATAGTTACTCTGCTGCAAATAAACTTTATTACCAACAATAAACAAAAAATGAAACCTCATTCCATCATCTGCCAGTGGAGTGATCTTACCTGTTTTTGCATCGTAGACCAGAAGAGATAAAGGAGACTCAAAATAAACCAAATGACTTCCAGGCACTTTGGCTATTTTCCAAAACTCTTGAGTTGGAGAATTTGGAGAATTCTCATATAAAAGTGTGTACTGTAGATTACCGTATTCATCGTATCTCCAATATCCAAACTCATTCACTCCCCCACTATACGTTATCTTACTCTCCTCATCATAAAATACATTTCTCATAATACATTCACTCGGAGTCACATATTTCTCCCATCGAACCCCATCATAAAGTACAATTCCCTCATTAGTTGCAAAATAAACATCATCTCTTTCTCCTTTAGAGATACCCCACACCTGTGCATCACTTTTATATTCAGAAGGTGTATAAAAGCGAACAGGTTTACTGATTACTTCATCTATAGAAATTGGGTATAACTTTGTACACCAGAAAAATAAAAAGAATAGAGAATAAAATCTTATCATATAATCAGATTTAAAATCCGGTTAAACACATCTTGACTTGCCTTAACAAAAACAAAAATACTCATTCCAACCCTTTTCTGCAAATTTCCAGAACTCTTATCTTGATAAAAAAGCCTCTGAATACCCGACAGGTTAAAATTATTTCGTAATTTTGCGGATATAAAAGAATGAAGCTATGCCGGACTATGATTTAATCGCCATACTCGGACCTACAGCCTCGGGTAAAACTCCCTTTGCCGCTGCCTTGGCCTACGAACTCAACACAGAAATTATCAGTGCCGATTCCCGACAGATATATCGTGGAATGGATCTCGGTACAGGGAAAGACTTGGTGGATTATACAGTAAACGGACGTACAATCCCCTATCATTTAATCGATATTGCAGATCCCGGATATAAATATAATGTATTCGAATATCAACGCGATTTCCTGATTTCTTACGAAGCAATCAAACAAAAAGGCTGTCTCCCCGTTGTATGTGGAGGGACAGGTATGTATCTGGAATCCGTACTAAAAGGATATAAGCTGATGCCCGTACCGGAAAACCCTGAATTACGTGCTCGTTTGGCAAATCATTCGCTCGAAGAGTTGACAGAAATATTAGGCCGGTACAAAACATTGCACAATTCCACTGATGTAGATACCGTAAAACGTGCTATCCGTGCGATAGAGATTGAAGAATATTATGCTGTCCATCCGGTTCCCGAACGGGAATTTCCGAAATTGAACAGCCTCATCATCGGAGTGGATATTGACCGGGAACTTCGTCGTGAAAAGATCACCCGACGATTGAAACAACGGTTGGACGAAGGAATGATAGACGAAGTGCGGCGATTGATCGAACAAGGAATTGCGCCGGATGATTTAATCTATTATGGGTTGGAATATAAATACCTGACATTATATGTTATTGGTAAACTAACCTATGAAGAGATGTTCAACGGTCTGGAAATTGCGATCCATCAGTTTGCCAAACGGCAAATGACCTGGTTTCGCGGCATGGAAAGAAGAGGATTTACCATCCATTGGATGAATGCGGAACTGCCGATGGAAGAAAAGATAGCTTTTGTAAAAGCGAAACTGGAAGGGAATTAGTATCTTTGTCAATTATTATAGTGCGATTTTTAATACACAGTAGGATAGATAACA
Source organism: Bacteroides sp. 1001136B_160425_E2 (assembly GCF_015559655.1). NCBI lineage: Bacteria > Pseudomonadati > Bacteroidota > Bacteroidia > Bacteroidales > Bacteroidaceae > Bacteroides > Bacteroides sp. 1001136B_160425_E2. The sequence continues at coordinate 56,724 of NZ_JADMQH010000009.1, forward strand.
AATATGAGTGTAGAACCAAAAAAATGGGGAGTGATTTACAACCCGAAAGCGGGTACCCGAAAGGTAAAAAAGCGCTGGAAAGAAATTAAGGAATACATGGACAGCAAAGGCGTGGACTATGACTATGTACAATCCGAAGGTTTCGGTTCGGTGGAACGTCTCGCCAAGATTTTAGCCAACAATGGTTATCGCACGATTGTCATTGTGGGCGGTGATGGCGCATTGAATGACGCCATCAATGGCATTATGCTATCCGATGCCGAAGATAAAGAGAACATCGCCCTCGGCATGATTCCGAATGGAATCGGAAACGACTTTGCCAAATATTGGGGACTCGGCACGGAATACAAACCGGCTGTCGATTGTATCATCAACCACCGGCTGAAGAAAATAGATGTAGGTTACTGCAATTTCTATGACGGAAAAGAACATCAACGCCGCTACTTCCTCAATGCTGTTAATATCGGACTGGGGGCACGAATCGTTAAAATCACCGATCAGACCAAACGTTTCTGGGGAGTGAAATTCCTTTCCTACGTTGCCGCTCTGTTTTCTCTTATATTTGAACGGAAACTATACAGAATGCACCTCCGCATTAATGACGAACATATCCGCGGACGCATCATGACGGTATGCATAGGCAGTGCCTGGGGATGGGGACAGACGCCTAGTGCCGTTCCCTATAACGGATGGCTGGATGTCTCCGTTATCTACCGCCCGGAATTCCTGCAAATCATTTCCGGACTATGGATGCTGATTCAGGGAAGAATCCTGAATCATAAGGTAGTGAAAAGCTACCGGACAAAGAAAGTGAAAGTACTACGGGCACAAAATGCAGCTGTGGATTTGGACGGGCGGTTGTTGCCCAGACATTTTCCGCTGGAAGTAGGGGTACTTTCGGAAAAGACAACGCTTATTATTCCAAATTGATAATTTCAGGCATGGATGACGCGGATGACACGGTTTTTAGTAAATCTGAATCTGCAAAGCAGTATAGTCCGCGCAATCCATGCCTGAAAAATAAACTTATAATTAGATTAAGAAAAATGATAGAACTTAAGAACAATCCTGCCGGTAATTTCTTTCTACTGGCGGGTCCATGTGTAATAGAAGGTGAAGAGATGGCAATGCGCATTGCCGAACGAGTAGTAAAGATCACCGAAACTCTGCAAATTCCCTATGTATTCAAAGGCTCTTACCGCAAGGCAAACCGCTCACGCCTGGATTCATTTACAGGTATCGGTGACGAAAAAGCACTCAAAATATTAAGAAAGGTACATGAGACTTTCGGAGTGCCCACCGTGACGGATATTCACACCGCAGATGAAGCTGCAATGGCAGCCGAATATGTAGACGTACTTCAAATCCCGGCTTTCCTTTGCCGCCAGACCGATTTGTTGGTTGCAGCGGCAAAAACCGGAAAGACAATCAATATCAAGAAAGGACAGTTCCTTTCTCCGTTGGCGATGCAGTTTGCTGCCGACAAAGTGGTGGAAGCCGGAAACAAGAATGTGATGCTCACCGAACGTGGGACGACTTTCGGCTATCAGGATCTTGTGGTAGACTATCGTGGCATCCCTGAAATGCAATCATTCGGTTATCCGGTTATCCTGGATGTGACCCATTCCTTGCAGCAGCCTAACCAGACCAGTGGAGTAACTGGTGGAATGCCGCAACTGATAGAGACCGTAGCCAAAGCTGGTATTGCCGTGGGGGCTGACGGAATATTCATCGAGACACATGAGAATCCTGCGGTAGCTAAAAGTGACGGTGCCAATATGCTAAAGTTAGACCTTCTGGAAGGGCTGTTAACGAAGTTAGTCAGGATACGGGAAGCCATAAAATAACTCTTTTCCCTGTCTATTTGTGATTTACAACCAAACAAAACGACAAATAACAAAGAAATATTTATTTAAACTAAATAGAACATGAAACATTTATTACGTGGATTATTTATTGCAGTCCTTTTTATATGCTGCAATTTCCAGCTCGTACTTGCACAACCCATGCAAGAACTGCCTGTGGACAAAAACGTCCGCATCGGTAAACTGGACAACGGGCTTACCTATTACATTCGGCACAATGCACTTCCTGAAAAACGTGTAGAATTCTACATTGCACAGAAAGTAGGTTCCATCCTTGAAGAACCGCAACAACGTGGCTTGGCTCACTTCCTGGAACACATGGCTTTCAATGGAACCAAACATTTCCCGGGTGATGAAACCGGACTCGGTATCGTGCCCTGGTGTGAAACAAAAGGTATCAAGTTCGGAACGAATCTGAACGCATATACCAGTGTCGACCAGACGGTATATAATATCAGCAACGTACCAACTGAAAACATCAATGTGGTAGACTCTTGCCTACTTATCCTTCATGACTGGTCGAACGCCATCAATCTTGCTGACAAGGAAATAGACAAAGAACGTGGTGTAATCCGTGAAGAATGGAGAAGCCGCAACAGCGGTATGCTTCGTATCATGACCAATGCACAGTCTACAATGTATCCGGACTCTAAATATTCAGATTGTATGCCTATCGGAAGCATTGATGTTATCAACAACTTCCCTTATCAGGATATCCGCGATTATTATGCCAAATGGTACCGTCCGGACCTGCAAGGTATCGTTATTGTAGGCGACATCAACGTAGATGAAATTGAAGCCAAACTTAAAAAAGTATTCGCAGACGTAAAAGCTCCGGTAAATCCGGCCGAACGTATCTACTATCCGGTAGCAGACAATCAGGAACCGCTTATCTATATCGGTACTGACAAAGAAGTGAAAAATCCGTCTATCAACATCTTCTTCAAACAAGATGCTACCCCGGATTCTTTGAAGAACACCATCGCTTATTACGCAACGAGCTACATGGTCAGCATGGCTATGAATATGCTGAACAACCGTTTGAACGAACTTCGCCAGACTGCTAATCCGCCTTTCACAAGTGCCGGTGCAGAATATGGAAACTATTTCCTTGCCAAGACTAAAGAAGCATTCAGTATCAGCGCAAGCAGCAAAATCGACGGAATCGATTTAGCTACGAAAACGATTTTGGAAGAAGCTGAACGTGCACGCCGCTTCGGATTTACGCCAACAGAATATGACCGCGCACGCGCCAACTATCTGCAAGCCGTAGAGTCTGCTTACAATGAACGCGAAAAAACCAAAAGCGGCTCTTATGTCAACGAATACGTTAACAACTTCCTTGATAAAGAACCGATTCCGGGAATCGAAGTTGAATATACGCTTTTGAACAAATTGGCTCCGAATATTCCGGTAGAAGCTGTTAACCAGATAATGCAACAACTGATTACTGATAATAACCAGGTAGTTCTGTTGGCCGGTCCGGAAAAAGAAGGAGTGAAATATCCTACTAAAGAAGAGATTACCGCTCTGCTGAAACAAATGAAGTCATTTGACTTGAAGCCTTATGAAGACAAAGTCTCTAACGAGCCGCTTATCTCGGAAGAGCTGAAAGGTGGCAAAATTGTTTCTGAAAAAGCCGGAGACATTTATGGTACGACTAAGTTAGTGCTTTCCAACGGCGTAACTGTGTATGTGAAGCCTACTGATTTCAAAGCTGACCAAATTGTTATGAAAGGGGTAAGTTTCGGTGGTACGAGCATATTCCCGAACGAAGAGATTATCAATATTGCTCAATTAAACGGAGTAGCCTTGGTGGGTGGTATCGGTAATTTCAGCAAGGTTGACTTGGGTAAAGCTCTTGCCGGCAAACGCGCAAACGTGGCTGCCGGTATCGGTAATACAACAGAAACGGTTTCCGGTAGCTGTGCACCGAAAGATTTTGAGACAATGATGCAGCTCACTTATCTGACTTTCACTTCTCCACGCAAGGACAATGAAGCATTCGAATCTTACAAGAATCGCTTGAAAGCCGAACTTCAAAATGCAGATGCCAACCCGATGACTGCTTTCAGTGACACTGTTACAAGTGTATTATATGGTCATCATCCACGTGCTATCAGAATGAAAGAAAATATGGTAGACCAGATCAACTACGACCGTATTCTCGAAATGTACAAAGACCGCTACAAAGACGCAAGCGACTTTACTTTCTACCTGGTGGGAAATGTAGACTTGGCAACGATGAAACCGTTGATCGCCAAATATTTGGGTAGTCTTCCATCTATCAACCGTAAAGAGACTTTCAAAGACAATCACATGGATATCCGCAAAGGACAGATCAAGAATGTATTCGCTAAAGCACAGGAAACTCCGATGGCTACCATCATGTTCCTTTATAGCGGTAGTTGCAAATATGACTTGCGCAACAATGTCCTGCTTAGCTTCTTAGATCAGGCTTTGGATATGGTCTACACAGCGGAAATCCGTGAAAAAGAAGGTGGTACATACGGCGTTAGCTGTAACGGCAGCCTGGGTAAATATCCGAAAGAAGAACTTGTTCTTCAAATCGTATTCCAGACTGATCCTGCCAAGAAAGACCAACTGTCCACTATCGTTGTAGAGCAGCTCCACAAAATGGCAAAAGAAGGTCCGTCTGCCGAACATATGCAGAAGATCAAAGAATATATGCTGAAGAAGTATAAAGACGCCCAAAAAGAGAATGGCTACTGGCTCAATAACATGGACGAATACTTCTACACCGGTATCGATAATACAAAAGACTATGAAAAGTTGGTCAACAGCATCACAGCAAAAGAAGTACAGGACTTCCTTGCCAAGTTGCTGAAACAGAACAACGAAATTCAAGTCATTATGACTATGCCGGAAGAAAACAAATAAATATTTCTCTAGTATATCTACTGAATGATGATATTCAACGAACTACGTAAACATGGAAGGCTCGCCGCCAAACGGCATCCGATGTATGAGAAGAACAAAGTTGCTAAAATACTCGGTTATGTCATGGGCGCATTTTGGGCCGGTTACCTGATATTCTTCGGTACTACGTTCGCGTTCGGTTTTTCAGATATGGTTCCCAACCGGGAACCATATCATGTGATGAACGCAGTGGTTCTGATCTTTATCCTAGCACTGGACTTCCTGTTGCGTGTTCCGTTACAAAAAACACCGACACAGGAGGTAAAACCTTACCTCCTGTTGCCGGTTAAACGAATTCGTGTCATCGACTTTTTACTAATCCGCTCGGGACTAAGTCTGTTCAACCTGTTCTGGTTGTTTCTGTTTGTCCCTTTTTCCTTCATCACTATTACCAAGTTTTTCGGTATTTCCGGTGTTATCACCTATCTTATCGGTATCTTATTATTAATTATTGCCAACAATTACTGGTACTTGCTTTGCCGCACTCTTATTAACGAACGCATTTGGTGGATTCTATTACCTATCGCTTTCTACGGTGGAATAGGCTGCCTTCTTTTTATTCCCGAAGATAGTCCGCTCTTCTATTTCTTCATGGATCTGGGAGATGGATATATACAGGGAAACATTTTCTATTTTCTCGGCACCATACTTGTGATTGCCCTTTTATGGCTGATTAATCGCAAGATCATGTCCGGGCTTATTTATGCAGAGCTAGCCAAAGTAGATGATACCCAAATTAAACACGTCTCCGAATATAAATTCTTCGAACGCTACGGAGAAGTGGGCGAATATATGAGACTGGAACTAAAAATGCTCTTACGCAACCGCCGCTGTAAAGGTGCACTACGCAATATCTCTATCGTAATTGTAGCTTTCTCCGTTGCACTTAGCTTTTCCAGTGTCTATGACGGTAATTTCATGACCTCTTTTATTTGTGTGTATAACTTTGCCGTATTCGGAATGATTATCCTTTCACAGATTATGTCATTCGAAGGTAACTACATTGATGGTCTGATGTCTCGCAAAGAATCGATTATGAGTTTGCTGAAAGCTAAATATTACACATACAGTATCGGTGAGGTTATACCTTTCATACTGATGATCCCCGCTATCATCATGAACAAGCTAACCTTACTGGGTGCTTTTGCCTGGTTTTTCTATACCATTGGCTTTATCTATTTCTGCTTCTTCCAACTGGCTGTTTACAACAAACAGACAGTACCTTTGAATGAAAAAGTGACAAGCCGACAAAACAATAGCGCCATACAGATGGTGGTCAATTTCGGTGCTTTCGGCGTACCGCTTATCTTATACAGCTTATTAAATGCACTTTTAGGAGAAACAATCACTTACACAATCCTGTTAGTGATTGGTCTCGGATTTACTCTGACCTCTCCTTTATGGATAAAAAATGTATATCATCGCTTCATGAAACGGCGGTACGAAAATATGGAAGGTTTCAGAGACAGCCGCCAATAAACGTTCATGAATCATTAACTATATAAACATTGAAGATCATGATTACCATTGATAAACTTAAAAAGAATTTCGGTGAAAAGGTTGCCGTAGACATAGAACATTACGAAATCAATCAAGGCGACATGCTCGGATTGGTGGGTAACAATGGTGCCGGTAAAACAACTCTTTTCCGATTGATGTTGGATCTGCTAAAAGCAGACGATGGAAAAGTGATTATTAATGATATTGATGTCAGCCAAAGTGAAGATTGGAAAAGCATTACAGGTGCTTTCATCGATGATGGCTTCCTGATTGATTATCTCACACCGGAAGAATATTTCTATTTCATCGGAAAAATGTATGGACTCAAGAAAGAAGAAGTAGACGAACGCCTTGTCCCTTTCGAACGCTTTATGAGTGGAGAAGTGATCGGACATAAAAAACTAATTCGCAACTACTCTGCCGGTAACAAGCAAAAGATCGGAATTATCTCCGCCATGCTTCATTATCCGCAATTATTAATTCTGGATGAACCGTTCAATTTCCTCGATCCAAGTTCCCAGTCAATCATCAAACATCTGCTTAAGAAATACAATGAGGAACATCAAGCTACGGTTATCATATCCAGCCACAACCTCAATCATACCGTAGATGTATGTCCACGGATCGCTTTACTAGAACACGGTGTCATTATCCGGGATATTATCAATGAAGATAACTCCGCAGAAAAAGAACTGGAGGATTATTTTAATGTAGAAGAAGAATAAATGGTAAATAGTGAATGATAAAATAATGAATAGTAAGTATTCATCCTTGCTAAAATTATTGCATAAACTAATTATAATGAGATATATAACAGATAAGTCTGGTACCCATAAGCCTAGTATAAAGAAACCTGATAGAAAGAAGAGATACTTCCTGCAATGCATCCTTTTATTAGGACTGGTTGTCAGCCTCAGTGCCTGTCGCACTTCCGCTCCCCGACTGGACTATCAAGCATTGGCACGAGCTTCTATTTTATTAGGCGTAGATGTTAACCTGGAAGATAACCATAAGCTCTATCTTGAAGCAGCCGACTGGATAGGGGTTCCTTACCGTGGTGGGGGTGATTCTAAACGAGGAGCTGACTGTTCGGGGCTGGTTTATCAAATGTATCGAAAGGTATACCGCATTCAAGTGCCACGCAATACAGAAGACTTGAAAAAAGAAAGCAATAAGGTCGCTAAACGGAATCTTCGGGAAGGCGACCTGGTATTCTTTACCAGTAGCCGTTCAAAAAAGAAAGTAGCTCATGTGGGTATTTATCTGAAAAACGGAAAGTTCATTCATTCCAGTACCAGTAAAGGAGTTATCGTCAGCAACTTGAACGAGAGTTATTATGCCAAAAACTGGATAAGCGGAGGCAGAATACGTTAATTATCAACTTCTAATGACATAAAATTATGAAATCATTCATCGGAGCAGTTATATTTATCTGTGTGGCATTCAGTGCCAATGCACAACTTTTATGGAAAGTGTCCGGTAACGGGCTGACCCAACCTTCCTACATCATAGGCACTCATCACCTGGCACCCTTCAGCATCATGGACAGCATTGCCGGACTTCCCAAAGCGATGAATGAAACGCAACAGGTGTATGGAGAGCTGAAAATGTCTGAAATGCAGTCGCCTGCCACAATGGGAAAGATGCAAAAAGCAATGATGATCGAAAGTGATACCACACTAACCTCTCTCCTTTCTCCGGAAGACTTTGAAACTGCTAACAAATTCTGCAAAGAAAACCTGATGGTAGACTTAAATATGGCTCCGAAGCTAAAACCTGCCTTCCTTTTGAATAATGTAGTAGTAATGGCTTACGTAAAACACGTAGGAAAATTTAACCCGCAAGAGCAACTCGACACGTTCTTTCAAAGCCAAGCCACTCAAAACGGGAAAAAAGTGGACGGACTGGAAACTGCCGAATTCCAATTCAACCTGCTTTTCAACGGTAGTTCACTACAACGACAAGCGCAGCTACTCATGTGCACTCTTAATAATATAGAAGCTGAAGTAGAAAACCTGAAAAAGCTCACGAACGCTTACATGAAACAGGATTTGAACACTATGTTCAAAATCAGCGAAGAGCGCAAAGGCAATCAATGCGACGCACTTCCCAGCGAAGAAGATGCCATGATTTACAACCGTAATAAAGCATGGGCTGAAAAACTACCGGCTATTATGAAAACCGCTCCGACTTTTGTTGCGGTAGGCGCCCTGCACCTCCCCGGAGAAAAAGGATTATTAAAGTTACTAAAAAGCCAAGGATACACAGTAGAACCTGTGAAATAAGAAAAGTATTTAGTACTTTTGCGGAAAAGTTTTCCCCAATGAACTACAAAACCTATTTATTCGATTTCGACTATACATTAGCCGATTCGTCGCGTGGTATCGTTAAGTGTTTCAGAATTGTGCTTACCCGGCATCAGTATTTAACCGTTACCGATGAAGCTATCAAACGTACGATCGGCAAAACACTGGAAGAATCATTCAGTATCCTCACCGGAATTACCGACCCGAAACAGTTAGAATCTTTCCGGCAAGAATACAGACTGGAAGCTGATGTACACATGAATGCAAATACCCGTCTTTTCCCCGATACATTATCTACACTGAAAGAATTGAAGAAACGGGGTGCCCGCGTCGGAATTATCTCTACCAAGTATCGTTTCCGGATATTGAGTTATCTGGAAGAATATCTGCCAAAGGATTTTCTCGACATCGTAGTGGGAGGAGAAGATGTAAAAGCGCCGAAACCTTCACCGGAAGGGGTACTATTTGCCCTGGCACATCTCGGAAGTACGCCCGAAGAAACATTGTATATTGGAGATAGCACCGTAGATGCTGAAACAGCCCGGAATGCGGGAGTAGATTTTGCAGGCGTATTGAACGGAATGACAACAGCCGAGGAGCTTCGCATTTATCCACACAAAATCATTATGCAGAATTTGGGAGAGTTGGTTCAATAGACTACAATGAGAGTTAAAATGCTCATTTATTTGCTGTAATCATTTTATCTCTTGCAAAAAACAAAAGAAATATTTGTCGGGAACAAATAAAAATAGTACTTTTGTGCCCGATTATTCCGCAACGGGTTCGATAAAGAGTTCTTTAAGTGATTAAAGACCACCCGCCGGAGCTAACTTATACATTAATATATAAGATGTACGCAATTGTAGAAATTAACGGTCAGCAGTTTAAGGCAGAAGCTGGTCAAAAGTTGTTCGTTCACCACATCGAAGGTGCAGAAAACGGTTCAACAGTAGAATTTGAAAAAGTTCTTTTGGTAGACAAAGACGGAAACGTTACAGTAGGCGCTCCTACCGTAGAAGGCGCTAAAGTTGTTTGCCAGGTTGTTTCAAACTTGGTTAAAGGCGACAAAGTTCTTGTTTTCCACAAGAAAAGAAGAAAAGGATACAGAAAACTGAACGGTCACCGTCAACAGTTCACTGAATTAACAATTACAGAAGTAGTAGCTTAATCAATTAAAAAGTAAGAAGAAATGGCACATAAGAAAGGTGTCGGTAGTTCTAAGAACGGCCGCGAATCACAGAGCAAGAGATTAGGCGTTAAGATATTTGGTGGCGAAGCTTGCAAAGCAGGTAACATCATCGTTCGTCAAAGAGGTACTGAATTCCACCCGGGTGAAAACATCGGAATGGGTAAAGACCACACTCTTTTCGCTTTAGTAGACGGAACAGTTAGTTTCAAAGTAGGTAAAGAAGATAGAAGATATGTTTCTATCGTTCCTGCAACAGAAGCATAATTATCCAAACTGAAAATATTCAAGACAAGGAGATGCGATCCACAGGATTGCATCTCCTTTCTTTTTATATCCCAATATATAACTCAGATATGTATTATATATAACCCAGATATTTGCTTGATTATTCCTTTTTTCCTTATCTTTGTAACCTTAAAATAAGAAAGTTCATAAAAAGTATAGATATGCTTACCATTAAACAAATTACAGAGAACACAGAGGCGGTACTCCGCGGACTGGAAAAGAAGCATTTCAAGAATGCAAAGGAAACGATCGATCAGGTGATCGCTCTTAACAACAAGAGACGTAGCACACAAAATGAATTAGATAAAAACCTGGCAGAGGTTAACTCACTTTCGCGCACCATCGGTCAACTGATGAAAGAAGGCAAAAAAGAGGAAGCTGAAACTGCACGTGCCCGCGTTGCCGAACTAAAAGAAGGTAACAAAGAACTGGACGCTGCTATGACACAGGCTGCAACTGATATGCAGAATATACTTTATACCATCCCCAACATTCCTTATGACAGCGTACCGGAAGGCGTAGGTGCCGAAGATAACATCGTAGAGAAAATGGGAGGTATGGAAACCGAACTTCCTAAAGATGCACTCCCCCACTGGGAACTGGCAAAAAAATATGATTTAATAGACTTCGACCTGGGCGTAAAAATCACAGGTGCGGGTTTCCCTGTATACAAAGGTAAAGGCGCACAACTTCAACGCGCCCTTATCAACTTCTTCCTGGATGAAGCACGCAAATCCGGATATACCGAAATCATGCCGCCGACAGTAGTCAACGCTGCTTCCGGCTATGGCACTGGACAGCTTCCGGACAAAGAAGGACAGATGTATCATTGCGAAGTAGATGATTTATACCTGATCCCGACAGCGGAAGTTCCCGTTACTAACATCTACCGTGATGTCATTCTGGAAGAGAAACAATTACCTATAATGAATTGTGCTTATACACAATGTTTCCGTCGCGAAGCAGGTTCTTATGGTAAAGATGTGCGTGGTCTGAATCGCCTGCACGAATTCTCCAAAGTGGAACTAGTTCGTATCGACAAGCCGGAGCACTCCAAACAATCTCACCAGGAAATGCTTGACCATGTAGAAGGACTTTTGCAGAAACTGGAACTCCCCTATCGTATCCTCCGTCTTTGCGGTGGAGATATGAGTTTCACCGCTGCTCTTTGCTTCGACTTCGAAGTATATTCAGAAGCACAGAAACGCTGGTTGGAAGTAAGTTCTGTATCCAATTTCGACACTTACCAAGCCAACCGCCTGAAATGTCGTTACCGTAATGCAGAAAAGAAAACCGAACTCTGCCACACACTGAACGGTTCAGCATTAGCATTGCCACGTATTGTTGCTGCCCTGCTCGAAAACAATCAAACTCCGGAAGGTATCAGAATTCCGAAAGCATTAGTTCCGTACTGCGGCTTCGACATCATAGACTAAGAAAATTATCCAGATACAGAGAGCCACTCATCAAAAGAGTGGCTTTTCTTTTATATTTCGCAAATTAGCTGTATCTTTGCCAATATTTATATCATTCTGGTAGCAGTTACGTAATAAAAACAACAAATTAATTAGATAATGAACAAAATCATTAGCAAGGAACGCTTTTCTGAAAAAGTATTCAAATTTGAAATTGAAGCTCCTTTGATTGCTAAATCCCGTAAAGCCGGACACTTTGTCATCGTGCGTGTAGGTGAAAAAGGAGAACGTATGCCTTTGACTATCGCAGGTTCTGACCTCAAAAAAGGCACCATTACTTTGGTAGTGCAAGAAGTCGGGCTTTCTTCTACCCGTCTCTGTGAACTGAATGAAGGCGATTATATTACCGATGTAGTAGGCCCACTTGGACAAGCTACCCACATAGAGAAATTCGGAACAGTAGTCTGCGCCGGTGGTGGTGTAGGCGTAGCTCCGATGCTTCCTATCGTACAGGCTTTGAAAGCAGCCGGCAACCGTGTTATCACTGTATTGGCCGGACGTAACAAAGACCTGATTATTTTGGAAAAAGAAATGCGTGAAAGCTCTGACGAAGTAATTATCATGACTGATGACGGTTCTTACGGTCGTAAAGGTCTGGTAACGGAAGGCGTAGAAGAAGTTATCAAACGTGAGAAAGTGGACAAATGCTTCGCTATCGGTCCTGCCATCATGATGAAATTCGTTTGCTTGCTGACAAAGAAATATGAAATTCCGACTGATGTTTCATTGAACACCATCATGGTAGATGGAACAGGAATGTGTGGTGCTTGCCGTATCACTGTGGGAGGAAAGACTAAATTCGTTTGTGTAGACGGTCCTGAATTCGACGGTCACCAAGTGAATTTTGATGAAATGCTGAAACGTATGGGCGCGTTCAAAAATATTGAGCGCGAAGAAATGCATAAACTTCAACCAGAATGTGAAGCAACCAAAGAAATCGACGAAAAAAGCCGTAATGCAGCCTGGAGACAGGAATTACGCAAATCAATGAAACCGAAAGAACGTACAGCCATTCCCCGTGTAGAAATGAATGAGCTTGACGCTGAATATCGTTCACACAGCCGTAAAGAGGAAGTCAATCAAGGATTAACAGCCGAACAGGCTGTTACAGAAGCTAAACGTTGTCTTGACTGTGCTAATCCGGGATGTATGGAAGGCTGTCCGGTAGGTATTGACATTCCCCGCTTCATTAAGAATATCGAACGCGGAGAGTTTCTTGAGGCTGCCAAAACACTGAAAGAAACAAGCGCACTTCCAGCTGTTTGTGGTCGTGTGTGCCCACAGGAAAAACAGTGCGAATCAAAATGTATTCATTTAAAAATGAATGAAAAGCCCGTCGCTATCGGTTATCTGGAACGTTTTGCCGCTGATTACGAACGTGAAAGCGGGCAAATCTCCGTACCTGTCATTGCAGAGAAGAACGGTATCAAAATAGCTGTAATCGGTTCGGGACCTGCAGGGTTGGCATTTGCCGGTGATATGGCTAAATATGGATATGATGTAACTGTATTCGAAGCACTGCATGAGATTGGCGGTGTATTAAAATACGGTATTCCCGAATTCCGTTTGCCAAACAAGATTGTAGACGTAGAAATCGACAACCTGAGCAAAATGGGTGTCAACTTCATCAAAGACTGTATCGTAGGAAAAACGATCGGCGTAGAGGATTTGAAAGCTGAAGGTTTCAAAGGAATATTCGTGGCTTCCGGCGCCGGACTGCCTAACTTTATGAATATCCCGGGAGAGAATTCTATCAATATCATGTCGTCCAACGAATACCTCACTCGCGTTAATCTGATGGACGCTGCCAGTGAAGATTCGGACACTCCGGTAGCTTTCGGTAAAAACGTGGCAGTAATCGGTGGTGGTAATACAGCGATGGACTCTGTTCGTACTGCCAAACGTCTTGGTGCAGAGCGTGCTATGATTATCTATCGTCGTTCGGAAGAGGAAATGCCTGCACGTATCGAAGAAGTAAAACATGCCAAAGAAGAAGGAGTTGAATTCCTCACGCTACATAATCCGATCGAGTATATTGCTGACGAACAAGGTTGCGTAAAACAGGTTATTTTGCAAAAGATGGAGTTAGGCGAACCGGATGCTTCCGGACGTCGTAGTCCTATAGCCATCCCGGGAGCAACAGAAACAATTGATATCGACTTGGCAATAGTCAGTGTCGGAGTATCCCCTAACCCAATTGTTCCGAGCTCTATCAAAGGACTGGAACTAGGACGAAAAGGAACTATCACTGTAGATGACAACATGGAATCTTCCATCCCTATGATTTATGCAGGCGGTGACATCGTCCGCGGTGGGGCCACTGTTATTCTGGCGATGGGTGATGGTCGCAAAGCCGCTGCCGCCATGAATGAGCAATTGAAGGCAAACGCCGGCAAGTAATTGCCGTTTGCTAACACCCGGGATGAACTTCTCTAGCACATGAAATAAACACATCCGATATGTGTTCGGAAGTTGACCAACAGGTAGCTAAAGCCAACTCACATACGGCTGAAACATCGCTCATCCCCGGTATAAAAATAAAATAAGAAAAGCCCCGTTTACATTTTGTAGACGGGGCTTTTCTTATTTCAAATATCAAAGATACTTTCTCTACTTTACCACTTTGTTCGTCGCAGGATCGGGGAAGATTACAGCCGGTTTGAATGACTTGGCTTCCTCAAAATCCATCAATGCATAAGACATGATTATAACAATATCATCCGGTTGCACCTTGCGTGCAGCAGCACCGTTCAGACAAATTTTACCTGAACCGCGCTCACCTTTGATAATGTAAGTTTCAAAGCGTTCGCCGTTGTTATTATCAGCAATATACACTTTCTCTCCCGGAATCATGTTTGCAGCGTCCAGCAGATCTTCATCAATCGTGATACTACCCATGTAGTTCAGATTTGCCTCTGTGACACGTGCACAATGAATTTTCGACTTCAACACTTCAATCATCATAAGGTTTCGTCTTTTTAGTTATTCTTTATATTTAATGTTATCAATCAGTCGGACTTCTCCACAGAATACAGTGATGCATCCTACTGCATAGGAAGTATCCTCCCAATTACTAATTTTCTGCAATGTGTTTCCGTCTACGATCTCAAAATACTCCATGAGCAAACCCGGAGCAGCTTCAATCGCATCTTCTACCATCTTTTGCGTTTCGCTCACTGTGTGAGTGGCTGCAAAGTTACGACTTTTAAATAAGGTCCGGGAAATATTTAAAGCATTTTCACGTTCTTCCGCAGATAAACGTTTATTCCGGCTACTCAATGCCAGTCCATCTTCCTCACGCACAATTGAACAACCTACAATTTCAAGGTTATATTTCAATTGTCGAACCATCTCACGAATAATTGCTAACTGCTGAAAATCCTTCTCTCCGAAATATGCACGGTCCGGCTGTACGGCATCAAACAGTTTGCTGACAATCTGGCAAACACCGTTAAAATGACCCGGACGGAAAGCACCTTCCATCACCGTATCCAATGGTGAATAGCTAAATTGACGGGTATCCGGTTCTGGATACATTTCGCTTACCGAAGGAGCAAAAGCGAAATCCGCTCCGCATTCTTCCAACAAACGGCAATCTGCATCCAACGTACGCGGATATTTCTCCAAATCGTTTTTATCGTTAAACTGTGTGGGATTCACAAAAACACTCACAACAGTTACACCATTCTCACTTACGCTGCGCTTTACCAGAGATGCATGTCCCGCATGTAAAGCACCCATTGTAGGAACCAGTCCCACCTTTTTACCTTGGGCTCTCAAGACAGTCAATTCTGCCTGTAAGTCCTTGATAGTGTGCACTACTTTCATTTTCGTCAATTGGTTTATGTTTTACTCGTTTGCAAAAACTCTGCAAAATAAACTAATATTTGCCACATAAAGAAAGAATATCTTATTTAATGTGTCTTTTTTTTCGTATCTTTGCAGAATATTATAGTGAACTATTGTTATTATGACAAAGGCAAATAAAGTTTTATTTATTACTCAAGAGATTACACCTTACGTTTCAGAATCCGAAATGGCCAATATAGGTAGAAACCTTCCACAGGCGATACAAGAAAAAGGCCGTGAAATCAGAACCTTTATGCCTAAATGGGGAAATATCAATGAGCGCAGAAACCAGCTGCACGAAGTGATCCGCCTCTCTGGTATGAACCTGATCATTGATGATACTGACCACCCCTTGATTATAAAAGTTGCTTCTATCCAATCCGCACGCATGCAGGTATATTTCATCGATAATGATGATTATTTCCAGAATCGTATGCAAACATCGGATGAAAATGGTGTGGAATATGATGATAACGATAGCCGTGCCATTTTCTATGCGCGCGGTGTATTGGAAACAGTGAAAAAACTTCGCTGGTGTCCTGATGTCATTCACTGTCATGGCTGGATGACAGCTTTAGCTCCTCTTTATATTAAGAAAGCCTATAAAGACGAACCTTCTTTCCGCGATGCCAAAGTGGTATTCTCTGTTTATGAAGATGACTTCAAGAATACACTTAGCGACGATTTCGCAGCCAAACTGATGCTGAAAGGCATTTCCAAAAAAGATTTAGGTGACTTGAAAGAACCGGTAGACTATGCTACTCTTTGCAAACTCGCCGTTGACTATTCGGATGGAGTCATACAAAACAGCGAAAAAGTAGACGAGTCTATTATTGAATATGCCCGCCAATCTGGCAAATTGGTACTTGACTACCAGCAACCGGAAAACTATGCAGATGCTTGTAACGAGTTCTACGATCAGGTATGGGATGCTACTGCAAACGAAGAAGAATAAAAAAATCAAGATACGACGATCATGAAAGCAAAATACGCCTTAATAGCTTTACTGGCAATCACCTTTTGGGGTTGTGATGACAACACTGCCGGACTGGGATTGGGAATGTTTCCGGGAAGCGACCAGAATATCAATGGAAAGCTATCTACATTTGATGTGACTACAGAATCCGTTCATGCCGGTAAGATATATGCAATGACCAATGTTGGTTATATAGGTAAGTTCACAGATGAAACATTCGGAACTTATCAAGCAGGTTTCTTGGCGCAACTAAATTGTCCTGAAGGAATGACATTCCCTGGAGTATACAATGGGACAGCTTTAGACAGCAAAGGGAAAGCTACTCAAATAATGGTAGGGGACGATAATGAAGATAATAAAGACGTCACTTTCATACGTGATGATAAAGATAAAATCATTGGTAACATCCATACAATTGAACTTTACCTATGGTATAGCAGCTATTTTGGAGATTCATTAACAGCCTGTCGTTTAAGTGTTTATGAATTAGGAGAGGCTGAAGAAGAGCTCAATCAGGAAAATGCGTATTATACAGATATTGATCCTGAAAAATTTTACAATCCGAAAAACCTATTGGGAACTAAAGCCTATACAGCAGTTGATTTATCTGTCAAAGATTCTATCCGCAAACTCAGTACATATGTACCTAGCGTACATGTTTCTTTTAAACAGGATGCTGCAATAGAAATAGGTACAAAGATTATACAAGAAGCTAACAAATTTGGTATCAATTTTGATAATGCAACATTCAGAAATATCTTCAAAGGCATTTATGTAAAGAGTGACTATGGTGACGGTACAGTACTTTACATAGACCAAGCTCAAATGAATGTAGTGTATAAATGCTATGCAGTTGACACACTTACAGGTGTTAAATTGAAAAAGAAAGTATTAGAAGAGGGAGACACAGAATATAAAGACTCCACTTATTATGGCTATCGGACTTTTGCTACTACTCGTGAAGTTATCCAAGCCAATCAATTAGATAATGACAAGGATGCTATTCAAAAATGTATTGATGAAGATACTTGGACATATCTAAAGAGTCCAGCAGGAATATTCACTCAGGTAACCATTCCTGTTAGTCAAATAGCGGAAAAACTCCAAGGTGATACACTAAATGCTGTAAAGTTAGGAATACCGATCTATAACGAAACCAATGATAAGAAGTTTGGAATGTCTACCCCTAGTAACGTTTTATTGATACGCAAAAAGTACAAAGACAGTTTCTTCAAAGACAACCAACTAAGTGATGGCATAACTTCATCTCTATTTACTCCTACCACAACCAGCTTTACTCAATATACATTCAATAATATCACTCAAATGATAAATGATTGTTTATCAGATAGAGAAAAAGCAGAGAAGGAAATACGTGAAAAGGGATCTATAACAATTAAAATAACTGACTCGGAAGGAAATAGTAAAGATGAGCTTGTTAATAATATTATAGATTGGGAAAAGTTAAGTGAATGGAATAAATTCGTACTTATCCCAGTACTTGTGACCAAAGACTCCTCTTCAAATAATAGTTACTATGGTTCCAATAATATTATTAGTATACAGCATGATTTAAAACCTGGTTATGCACGTTTAAAAGGAGGCAGTAAAGGAAGTATACAAGATGTTCAAGGCAACCCTTTATATCCAGAGTATTTACTAAAACTTGAAGTTGTTTCTACTAACTTCGGAACAAAATCGAAATAGAAGATAAATAAAAGAATCTATAAAAAGAATGGCACAGATTACTCTACTAATGTAATCTGTGCCATTCTTTTTATAGATTCTTCAGAGGAAGCCTCCAAAGATAATTTCACTCTTTATATTGTAAAGACATTCATTACAATCCCCAATTCCTACTATAAAAAAACCGCGAGTTTGATTTTATCTCACTCACGGTTCCATATAATAAACCTTATACTTTTTATTTAGCTGTAACCTTCTTAGCTTTCCCTGTAGCCTTCTTCGGCTCGGCTGTTGCTTTCTTTACTTCAGCTTTCTTTGCAGTAGGTTTTGATTTAGTAGCAGGGGCCTCTTTCACTACCGGCTCTTTAGCATTAGTGGCCTTTTTAACTGCCGTTTTCTTTGCCGCTTCTACTTTTGCCTGTAATTTAGCCAATATCTTTTCCAATTCAGTAATCTCATCCCCCTGATTCTTAATGGTAGTCAACAAAGAATTTAGTTCTTCACTGTCTACATCGGCAGGATATAATGCATCTACCCGTTTGATAAAGTCACCCAAAATATTCATATAGTTGGTGAAAGCATCATAAGGAGAATCATAGATACCACGGTTCAACCACATACCATTGTTCTTCGTTGTCATAAAACGGAAGTTATTGCTGGCCTGCAAGTAATCCCAATCCTGCTTAATACGACGGTCATCACATAAATGAACACGTTCAGCTACACTATACAGTTTATTGAAAGCCTCACGTTGCATGACATTACCCAGCCAACAACTAGTATCTCTTTCTTCATCCACCCATGACATTGGATATGCAACATCAAGCTGCGACACTGATTTCAGCTTCGTTACGATTTCCGTCGGCGTAGAGAACGTGATTCCCTTAGCTTTTGCACATTCGGGCAGTGCCTTCATGAATTCAAGAATATTAGAAGATAACGGTTGAGCCATACCAAGTGCACTCAATTCCATAAAGATATTGATGACTTGTTCTTCTTGTGGTAATGCATCAATCCAATTGATATATTTATCAGCAAACAAAGGATATTCCGCCCACTCCGAATTAGAAAAACGCAAACTGATGTCGTCAGAGAGTTTAAAATCCCGTAACAAGAGCTTAAGGCTTGGAGCTTGATTACAGTGATAAACATAATGCGGGCTCTTCCATCCCAACACATGTTTAGCACCTTCCGTCAACATCCCCTTAAAGCCCATAGAAGCTACCAATCCACCTATCTCATCTGAATAAATCAGACTGGAATTGCGGAACACTTTCGGTTCTTTGCCAAACATCTGTTTCATCTTATCACGTTGACGAATTACTTCTTCACGGAAGCAATCCTCGTTAGCCAGTGAAGACAAACCATGTGAATAAGGTTCACATAAGAACTCACAACAACCAGTTTCATTTAACTGATGCAATAAATCAATGACTGCCGGAGCATGAATTTCCAATTGTTCCAAGGCTACTCCCGAGATAGAAAGCGCTACTTTAAAAGCACCACCCGAGTTTTTCGCCATCTCAATCAACGTATTGAGAGCAGGAATATACGAACGTTCAGCGACCTCATTCATACCCGTTTCGTTGGCATAATCATCATAATAATAATGGTCATTACCAATATCGAAGAAACGATAACGTTTCAAATGGATAATTTGATGTATTTCAAAATAAAGACAGATAGTTCTCATTTTTATTTATTGTTTTGTTATTTACCATAGTTTCTTAACACAGACTCGTAGAGAGCACGGATTCTCAAGCCGACTTTTTCCCACGTAATCCCATCCACTTCCTTCTTTCCCTCTTCTTTGAGATATTCGAAAAGAGACGGATTGGTACACAAAGAATGGATAGCGTCAGCCATTGCATGAATATCCCAGTAGTCAGTTTTTATCACCTTATCAAGAATCTCGCCACATCCAGACTGCTTAGAAATGATGGAAGGTGTTCCACACTGCATAGCTTCCAGCGGAGCGATACCGAAAGGTTCAGAGACAGACGGCATGACAAATACATCACTGTTCTTATAAACCTCATATACCTGCCTGCCTTTCATGAAGCCCGGAAAGTGGAATCGATCGGCAATACCACGTTCAGCAACCAAGTTAATCATGGCATTCAACATATCACCCGACCCCGCCATTACAAAACGAATATTACGAGTGCGCTGCAATACAAGCGCAGCAGCTTCTACAAAATATTCCGGCCCTTTCTGCATCGTAATACGTCCGAGGAAAGTGACCACCTTTTCTTTTGAGTGATCGGGACGCGGAATATCCAACAGTTCCTGCGACAATGGATAAACAGCATTATGCATTGCAAATACCTTTCTGGGGTCCTGATGATACTCGTTAATAACAGTGCGACGGGTAAGCTCGGATACGCACATGATACAATCGGCATGATCCATACCATTCTTCTCAATCGAATAAACAGTAGGATTGACTTTGCCACGAGAACGGTCAAAATCCGTAGCGTGCACATGGATGCAAAGCGGCTTTCCGCTAACCATTTTAGCATGTACTCCGGCAGGGTAAGTCAGCCAATCGTGCGCATGAATGATATCAAACTCCTGCTGACGGGCTACTACTCCGGCAATGATCGAGAAATTATTAATTTCTTCGTGCAAATTCCCGGGATAACCACCTGCAAATTCCATACATCCTAAATCATTCACATGCATATAAGAAAAATCGGCATAAATATGATCGCGGAAAGAATAATATTCTTCCGGTGTCATTTCCAACAAACGGGATTTCAAGTAGTCATAGTGGACATCACGCCACACGATGGGTACTTGATTCATACCGATTATTTTCAAGAACTTTTCTTCTTCGCCGCAAGGTTTAGGCATACAGAAAATCGTTTCCATATCACCCTGCAGACTCAATCCTTTAGTTATTCCATAAGAAGCAACCGCAAGACCACCATATATTTTGGGAGGGAATTCCCATCCAAACATTAAAACTTTCATCTTCGTTCCTCCTTTTTTAATAATACTTAGACAGTAGCTTTAAGACACGCAGTATTTCGGCTACATTCATCGCGAACGATACTGCGCCACGTCCTTTGAAAGGCGGATTCCCATCAAACAACTCGGGAATGGAACCAACGCAGTGGTTTGTCATCTCATCATCATAACTAATCAGCTGACGTTCAACGAATGACAACCCGCTCATCTTATAAATCCGAAGATAAGCTTCCAGATAGAATCCCATCAACCAAGGCCAAGCGGTTCCTTGATGATAAGCATAATCCCGTTGTATCTGCGGACCTACATAGTTCGGATTATATCCACCACTCTTCGGACTCAATGAACGAATTCCTTTCGGAGTGAGCAGCTCTTTGGTTACAATATCTAGCACCTGTTTCTTTTGTGCACGATCCAAAGGAGAATAATCAAACGCTACGGTAAATATCATATTAGGACGTACACTCCAGTCCATCATATTACCGTCTACGTAATCAAGCAAATAACCATATTCATTACGGAATACCTCGACAAAAGATTTTCCTGTCACTTCTGCCTGTGCATCAAGTTCATCTGCCAAGAACACATTACCACCTTCACGCACCAAATCAGCGATGAAACGCAGCGCATTATACCATAACGCATTAAATTCAACAATATATCCTGTACGAGGAATCACCGGATGCCCGTTCACAGTAGAGTTCATCCATGTAATCGCCTTGTCCGTACCATTGGCAAAAAGTAATCCGTTGTCATGCAAGAAGAGATTCTCATGTCTTCGCTGACGGATAAACTCCATAATATCTTTCAAAAGCTCTCCATATTTCTGACGGCATTGTTCGCGGGAAGTCTCTTTGGCATATTGCTGCATAGCCCAGACAGCCCAAAGCAAAACGTCAGGATGCTCCATTTCATAAATCTTGTATCCGACAGGTTCTTCATTAATAAAATTACGAATCGCCTTTTCCGCCGTTTTCATCACATCCTCAAACTGGTCGATCTCATCAAGCGCAAGCGTCAGTCCAGGTAAGGCGATAAACATATCACGTGCACGGCATTTAAACCACGGATAACCGGCAAGAATATAATGTTCGTCTTCCTGTTGGTTATGGAACTGATGAGCGGAATTTTTCAGACAGTGGTAAAAGCTATCACGTGGTGTACGATCAGCTACTTCAGCCTCAAATGTTTGTTTCAGTCTACGAGGAGTTACTTCTGAAGTTCCGGCAGAGAATACAATACTCTCTCCTTTCTTTATATCTACTTCAAAATAGCCGGGAACATAAAGGTCTTCATTGAAGTCGTACCCACGTTCCTGCTCTTTCGGGTATTCAATCCCCCGATACCAGTCGGGCATGAAATGAAACTCACACTTTTTATTCAACTGCATATAAAGTTCCGGATAACCGGGATACATACAGGTTTTTATACCATTTTCCACCAGTTGATACTCGCGGCTTGCCTGTGGGTTTTCGTGAGTGTACTCACGTACACTTCTGAAAGCGAGGAACGGGCGGAAGCGCAGGGTTGTAGCCGAGTGCGCATCAAGTAAAGTATAACGAATCAGGATTCTATTTTCATGATGTACAAAGATTTTTTCTTTGCGGAGGATTACACCTCCGACACGGTAAGTTGTTGCCGGGATATGCTCACAGTCAAACTCGCGGATATACTTGTGTCCGTTAGGACTAAAGTTGTTTCCCTGATATTTGTGCAATCCCAAGTTAAACTCCGCACCGTGTTGAATTACCGTTTCATCAAGAGAAGATAGCAGCACATGATTTTCATCGTCGAGATTGGGAACTGGGATCACCAACAGGCCATGATATTTGCGTGTGTTACAATCAACAATCGTCGTACAATGATAAGCTCCTGCTTTGTTCGTCCGGAGGATTTCCCTTTGAAGAGATTCTTCCAGATTCGTCATGAGGGTCTTGTCAAATCGTAAATAACTCATAGTTGTGCATTATTAAAGGTTAATTATTGGTCATTATATCGTATATCTATTTATTGTTACATACCGCATATATTGGCTGTAACAGCATATACAACGGGTATAACGCCCAAATGTACAAATTATAGATAAAAACAAAAATAAAAAGGCTTTTTATTTTCAGATTTTGTGCAAATATTCGTAGTATTGCGTAAAATATCTAAAGAAAAGAATGTCATGAAGCAAGATATTCAGCGTATCATGCTGGCTGCAGCAAAGCCTTTGTTTCTTATTTTTATTCTCTATATACTCAAGATTATGGAAGTTGGGATGGACTGGGACTTCTCTCGCTTGGGGGTATATCCTATGGAGAAGCGGGGACTGACCGGCATTTTAACCCATCCGCTGATACACAGTGGATTCAGTCATTTATTGGCAAATACAATCCCTTTATTCTTCTTGTCATGGTGTCTTTTTTACTTTTACCGAGGAATAGCCGATAAAATTTTTATTCTCATTTGGCTGGGAAGCGGACTACTTACTTTTCTGATCGGAAAACCGGGATGGCACATCGGTGCCAGCGGACTGATCTATGGTCTTGCTTTCTTCCTCTTTTTCAGTGGCATTCTCCGCAAATATGTGCCACTCATTGCCATTTCTCTACTTGTTACCTTTTTATATGGAGGAATTATATGGCATATGTTTCCTTATTTCTCCCCTACCAATATGTCATGGGAAGGACATCTTAGCGGAGGAATTATGGGAACGCTCTGCGCTTTCGTTTTCGTAAATCACGGACCGCAACGGCCGGAACCTTTTGCAGATGAAACGGAAGAGGAAGAAAATATAGAAGAAGAAACAACAGCAACAGAAGAAGATAAAACAGAAAAAAAAGAAACGTTATAAATGCCAACCCGTGTCACCCGTATTGACACACTTGTGCCATCGTATTGGCACAACCGATACAATAGTTTTCAATTTAACAAGAAGGATTAAGCCTGATCAAGACCGATGCAACGCTTCAATCAATAACGTTATATTGGCCGTAAACAACCTTACAGAAATAGCCAATAAGATAATACCAAAGAACTTACGAATAATATAGATACCTCCTTTTCCCAGGAAACGCTCTACACGACCAGTCATACTCACTACAAAGTAAACCCAAATCATGTTCAATACTAAAGCTATAATGATATTGATACTGGCATATTCCGCCCGAAGAGAAAGCAAAGTTGTGAAAGCTCCGGCACCCGCCAACAAAGGAAAGACAAGCGGCACCAAAGTAGCTTCCTTGATAGGACCTTGGTTTTTGAAAATCTCAATATCCAGAATCATCTCCAAAGACATGAGGAAGATAACAAACGCACCGGCAACTGCAAACGATTCGATGTCTACATGGAAAAGTTTCAGCATCATATCTCCCGCATAGAAAAATCCGACCAACAAAGCAAAAGAGATGACAGTAGCTTTCATTGCATTCACATCTTTCCCCTTTTCTTTCAGGTTAATTATAATAGGTATAGAGCCGATAATGTCTATCACAGCAAAAAGTACGATAAACGCACTAACCATCTGTTGCCAATTGAAGCCTGCAAACATAATTTCCTCCTTTTTTTCTGCAAATATACTCTATTTTTATACATTCAAACAATAAAAAAAACAAAAAGAAGGGTCAGATATTGACAGTGGTGTTGTATTATGAGTAAATTTGTACGATTAACAAGAGATTACAACATATGGAAACAATGTTCGACACTTTGCTCCAATTGCCTTTATTTCAAGGTCTTTGTCATGAAGATTTCACAAGTATTCTGGATAAGGTCAAACTACACTTTATCAAGCATAAAGTGGGAGAAACTATCATTGAGAGTGGTAGTCCGTGTAAACAACTTTGCTTCCTGTTAAAAGGCGAGGTTTCTATCGTCACAAATTCCAAAGAAAATATATACACCGTCATCGAACAGATGGAAGCACCTTACCTGCTGGAACCACAGTCGCTGTTTGGCATGAACACCCATTACACTTCTGCTTATGTAGCACATACGGAAGCGCATACTGTCAGTATCAGCAAAGCATTCGTACTTAGCGATCTGTTCAAATATGAAATATTCCGGCTCAACTATATGAATATCGTAAGTAACCGGGCACAAAATCTTTACTCCCGCTTATGGGAAGAACCGACACAGGATTTAACAGAAAAAATCATTCGCTTTTTCCTGTTGCATTGTGAAAAGACACAGGGAGAAAAGATATTCAAAGTAAAGATGGACGATCTTGCCCGTTACCTAGACGATACCCGGCTGAATACTTCGAAAGCGCTCAACGAACTACAAGACAAGGGATTATTAGAGTTACGCCGGAAAGAGATTCTTATTCCGGACGCGCAGAAGCTGCTTAGAGAGTAGATACGGACACTGACCAATCAAAAAAAAGCAACTATCCATCATAAAAATAGCCTCAACAGGAATTCCTATTGAGGCTATTTTTATGTGATAAAGTGTTATTATTCCCACTCAATAGTTGCTGGCGGCTTGGAACTGATATCATAGGTTACACGGTTCACTCCTTTTACCTTATTGATAATATCATTTGACACCTTACCCATAAATTCATAAGGTAAATGTGCCCAGTCGGCTGTCATGGCATCTGTAGATGTCACAGCACGCAAAGCAACCGCTCTTTCATAAGTACGCTCATCTCCCATTACACCTACAGACTGTACCGGCAACAAGATAACTCCTGCCTGCCATACTTTATCATACAATCCCCAGTCACGCAATCCCTGAATAAAGATATCGTCAGCATCCTGTAGAATACGTACTTTTTCAGGAGTAATATCACCCAGAATACGCACTGCCAGCCCCGGTCCCGGGAACGGATGGCGGGTAATCAGATGTTCCGGCATCCCCAACTCACGACCTACCCGACGAACCTCATCTTTAAACAGCAAACGAAGTGGCTCACACAATTTCAGGTTCATCTTTTCAGGAAGTCCGCCTACATTATGATGACTCTTAATCACTGTACCCGTGATAGACAATGACTCAATGCAATCCGGATAGATTGTGCCTTGAGCCAACCATTTCACATCTTTAATCTTATGAGCTTCTACATCGAACACATCAATGAAACCCTTACCTATAATCTTACGTTTAGCTTCCGGTTCAGCCACTCCAGCCAGTTCTGTAAAGAACTTTTCGCTGGCATCAACGCCAATCACATTCAGACCGAGACATTCGTAGTCCTTCATCACATTCTTGAACTCATTCTTACGCAGCATACCATGATCTACAAAGATACAAGTCAAGTTCTTGCCGATAGCCTTATTCAGCAGCACTGCCGCAACAGACGAATCGACTCCACCACTCAAACCGAGAACGACCTTATCATCACCCAACTGCGCTTTCAGTTCGGCAACCGTGCTTTCAATAAAAGAAGCCGGTGACCAGTCTTGCTTGCAACCGCAAACATCTACCACAAAGTTCTTCAGGATTTGAGTTCCGTCTTCGCTATGGAATACTTCCGGATGAAACTGAACACCCCATACCTGCTCCCCTTCTATCTGATAAGCTGCAATCTCTACTTTATCCGTTGAAGCTATTTTCTTGAAACTAGCAGGAATGGCAGTAATCGTATCTCCATGACTCATCCACACCTGCGACCCATCACGTACTCCTTTAAACAGCACATTATCTTTGCAGAAAGAAGCCAAATGAGCACGTCCATACTCACGTGTTCCGGCCGGTTCCACTTTTCCGCCATTGGTGTATGACATAAACTGTGCACCATAACAAATACCCAATATCGGATATTTACCACGAATTTCACTCAAATCTACTTTGAAAGCATCTTTATCGTAAACCGAAAAAGGACTTCCGGAGAGAATGACTCCTTTAATAGTCGGGTCTTCTTTAGGAAATTTGTTATAAGGAACAATTTCACAATACGTATCCAATTCACGTACACGACGGCCTATGAGCTGTGTTGTCTGCGAACCGAAATCAAGAATTATTATTTTTTCCTGCATATCAATGGTTGGATTTTGAATAAATTGAGTTGCAAAAGTAGAAAAAAGTACGCAATCTATATTAATAATGAAGAGAAAAATGAAGGAGATTCACAAGTTTACACCTGGAATCTCCCTTATTTTAATTAGAATCAACTATTCTTTTCTTTCAGCAAATCACGTATCTCCGTCAACAAAACTTCTTCCTTCGTTGGCGCAGGAGGAACTGGAGGAGCAGCCGCTACTTCTGCCTGTTTTTTAGTTGTCAGTTTCGTAATCAAACGTATAAATAAAAATATAGCAAAAGCGATAATCAGAAAATCAAAGGTGGCCTGCAGAAACTGACCATAATCCAATGTCACAGCCGGAGCAATCTCCTTACCGTCAGCACCGATCTCTGCCGCTTTCATCACCCATTTCAAATCCGTAAAGTTCACACCGCCAACCAGTAAACCAATCGGAGGCATAATAACATTAGCAACCAATGATGATACGATTTTTCCAAACGCACCACCAATAACAACACCGACAGCCATGTCTATGACGTTGCCTTTCATAGCAAACGCCTTAAAGTCCTGTAAAAATGTACTCTTTCCCATCTTTTTTCAATATTTAATGTGAATTTAATGTGCGAATATAAAAACATTTTTGTAATTTTGCACCGCATTTGAAAATAAAACAAGTGCGGAGGTAGAGAGATATTTGAACAAATATTATAAAACCCTTAAAAGTTTAAACAAAATGATTAAAGTAGGTATTAATGGATTCGGACGTATCGGACGTTTCGTTTTCCGCGCTGCAATGACAAGAAACGATATTCAAATCGTAGGTATCAATGACCTTTGCCCGGTTGATTACTTGGCTTACATGCTGAAGTATGACACAATGCACGGTCAATTCGACGGTACTATTGAAGCAGATGTTGAAAACAGCAAATTGATCGTTAACGGTCAAGCTATCCGTATCACAGCTGAAAGAAATCCGGCTGACTTGAAATGGAACGAAGTAGGTGCAGAATACGTTGTTGAATCTACAGGTTTGTTCTTGAGCAAAGACAAAGCTCAGGCTCACATCGAAGCTGGTGCAAAATATGTTGTAATGTCAGCTCCTTCTAAAGATGACACTCCAATGTTCGTTTGCGGTGTAAACGAAAAAACATATGTAAAAGGTACTCAATTTGTATCTAACGCTTCTTGTACTACTAACTGTTTGGCTCCTATCGCTAAAGTATTGAACGACAAGTTCGGTATCCTTGACGGTTTGATGACTACAGTTCACTCTACAACTGCTACTCAGAAAACAGTTGACGGTCCTTCTATGAAAGACTGGAGAGGTGGTCGTGCTGCTTCTGGCAACATCATCCCTTCTTCTACTGGTGCTGCTAAAGCTGTAGGTAAAGTAATCCCTGCATTGAACGGCAAATTGACTGGTATGTCTATGCGTGTTCCGACTTTGGACGTATCTGTAGTAGACTTGACAGTTAACTTGGCTAAACCAGCTACTTACGCTGAAATCTGCGCTGCAATGAAAGAAGCTTCTGAAGGCGAATTGAAAGGTATTCTGGGTTACACTGAAGATGCAGTAGTTTCTTCTGACTTCTTAGGTGACGCTCGCACTTCTATCTTCGACGCTAAAGCAGGTATCGCTTTGACTGATACTTTCGTTAAAGTTGTATCTTGGTATGACAACGAAATCGGTTACTCTAACAAAGTTCTTGACTTGATCGCTCACATGGCATCAGTAAACGCTTAATTAGAAGCCTGAACCATATAGAAAACCGCTGCGGGAAACCGTAGCGGTTTTTTTATACATTTCATTTTATATATTGTTAAAAAGCAACGTGTTATCCGTTGAATAAGCTACAATTTTAGTAGCTTTGTACCTCTATGGAGAGATTATTAATAACATTGATACTAGTTTGCACTATGAACAATATAACAAATGCCCAGAATCCTTTCTACGGGCAATACCATACGCCGCACGAAACCGTGCCGTTCGACCGGATTGAAACTGCACATTATGAGCCTGCTATCCTCGAAGGAATCAAGCTACAAAATGCTGAAATAGAGGCTATCATACAGAACCCGGAAAAGGCTGATTTTACCAATACGATAGAAGCTTTCGAAGAGTCAGGGGAATTACTGGATAAAGTAGTTGCCGTCTTCGGCAATATGTTGAGCGCAGAAACGAATGACGATTTGCAAGAACTCGCTCAAAAAATTATGCCGTTGCTTAGTGAACACAGCAATAATATCACACTGAATGAAAAGTTATTCGCACGTGTGAAAGAAGTGTATAACCAAAAAGAAACTTTGCAACTGACGCAGGAACAAAAACAGTTACTGGAAAATGCATACAACAGTTTTGTTCGCCATGGTGCCAATTTGGAAGGAGAAGCGCGGGAAGAATACCGCCGTCTGACTACCGAATTAAGTAAACTGACGCTTACTTTCAGTGAAAACAACCTGAAAGAGACAAATGCCTATCAGATGCTGTTGACAAAAAAGGAAAGTCTCGCCGGATTACCCGAAATTATCATAGAAGCAGCTGCCGAAACAGCTAAGAGCGAAGGAAAAGAAGGATGGGCATTCACGCTTCATGCTCCAAGCTATGTTCCTTTCATGACATATTCCGACAATCGTGATTTACGCCAGAAGTTGTATATGGCTTATAATACAAAATGTACGCACGATAACGAATTTAACAATATTG
This sequence comes from Bacteroides sp. 1001136B_160425_E2, assembly GCF_015559655.1. Lineage (NCBI taxonomy): Bacteria > Pseudomonadati > Bacteroidota > Bacteroidia > Bacteroidales > Bacteroidaceae > Bacteroides > Bacteroides sp. 1001136B_160425_E2. The sequence continues at coordinate 86,422 of NZ_JADMQH010000009.1, forward strand.
ACATTGTAAAAAAGATAGCTAATACACGCATGAAAATAGCCCAATTATTGGGATACAAAGATTATGCGGAATATACGCTAAAGAAAAGAATGGCTGAAAACAGCGAGGCTGTATACAAGCTGTTCAACCAACTACTGGAAGCATATGCCCCTACCGCACAACAGGAATACAAAGAAATCCAAGAACTAGCCCGCGAAGAGCAGGGAGATGATTTTGTTGTAATGCCTTGGGACTGGAGTTATTACTCAAACAAACTGAAAGACAAAAAATTCAATATCAATGAAGAAATGCTTCGTCCTTACTTCGAATTGGAACAAGTGAAGAAAGGAGTGTTTGGGCTGGCAGAAAAGTTATATGGAATTACCTTCCGGAAAAACACAGAGATTCCGGTTTATCATAAAGAAGTGGAAGCCTTTGAAGTGTTTGATAAAGATGGAAAATTCTTAGCTGTCTTATACACTGACTTCCACCCGCGTTTAGGTAAGCGCGCCGGAGCTTGGATGACGAGCTACAAAGACCAATGGATAGATAAAAAGACTGGTAAAAACAGTCGTCCGCATGTATCTGTTGTGATGAACTTCACCAAGGCCACCGAGAATAAGCCTGCTTTATTAACATTCAATGAAGTAGAAACATTCTTGCATGAGTTCGGACATAGCCTGCATGGTATATTTGCCAATTCCACTTACAGAAGTTTAAGTGGAACTAATGTGTATTGGGATTTTGTGGAGCTTCCTTCGCAGATTATGGAAAACTTCGCCATAGAGAAAGATTTCCTCAATACATTTGCCCGTCATTATCAGACAGGAGAAGTTTTACCGGATGAATTAATAAAACGTCTTGTAGACGCTTCTAATTTCAATGTTGCTTATGCTTGTCTGCGACAACTAAGTTTCGGTCTACTTGATATGGCGTGGTATACTCGCAACACTCCTTTTGAAGGAGACGTGAAAGTTTATGAACAGGAAGCTTGGAAGGATGCACAAATATTGCCGGTTGTACCAGAAGCTTGCATGAGTACACAGTTCTCCCATATCTTTGCTGGTGGATATGCTGCCGGATACTATAGCTATAAATGGGCAGAGGTACTGGATGCCGACGCTTTTTCATTGTTCAAGCAAAAAGGAATATTCAATCAAGAAGTTGCAGACTCATTCCGCAATAATATTCTGTCGAAAGGAGGAACGGAACATCCGATGATACTTTATAAACGTTTCCGCGGACAGGAACCGAGCATTGATGCCTTATTAATCAGAAATGGAATAAAAAAGTAAGTATTAAGTTATTAGATATAAAATATGAAGAGAAGTATATTTCAAATAGTAGGATTGCTTTTATTGCTTCCTTTATTTTCAGGATGTAATGATTCGGACGATGTAGCTGCTATCTTTACAGGAAAAACCTGGAAACTAAATTATATCACGGTAGATGGAGGTCATGAGATGTTTGGCTTTTGGGAGAATGAGGAACAGGAAAAAGCAAGTATTAAAGAGCTTAATAAGAATGATACATACAACATCGTATTTGATGGCACAGTAGATGGAGATGTAATTAACGGAAATATAAAAGGGACTGTAATTGCAACCAGTACTTTTGAAGGAAAATGGAGTGCCAACGCCAAGAACAACAGTTTTAAAGCTACAGTTACCACTGCTGGTAATTATGGTAACGACAAACTCGCCAAAAATTTCATAGAGGGGCTTAATGCTGCCACATCTTATGAAGGAGACAGTAACAACTTATACCTTTTATACAAACCAGCATCCGGTAAACAAACTTTCCGTATGGTTTTCCGGGTAGTAAGTAATAAATAGTAAACAACATGGACACTAAAAAGAAACAATTAGAACTTGACAAACGTTATATACGCATGGCCAGTATATGGGCTGAAAATTCCTATTGTCAACGCCGTAAAGTAGGAGCTTTAATTGTTAAGGATAAAATGATTATCTCCGACGGATATAACGGAACGCCTTCCGGTTTTGAGAATGTGTGTGAAGATGAAAACAATCTGACAAAGCCATACGTTCTGCATGCGGAAGCAAATGCCATTACCAAAATAGCACGTTCAAACAACAGTAGCAACGGTGCTACCATGTACGTCACCGCCTCTCCTTGCATCGAATGTGCGAAGTTAATCATACAGGCAGGAATCAAACGGGTAGTTTACTCCGAGCATTATCGCCTGGAAGATGGAATTGAGTTATTAAAACGAGCGGGAATCGAAGTTATCTACACAGAATTAGATGACCATTCCTCTCCGAATAAATAAGAAGACGAACGTTTTAAAAAAGGAATAGACATGAGTACAAAAAACTCTTCACGTTTTACACCTGTCATCATAGCAGTCAGCGTGGTAGTCGGGATTCTTATCGGTACATTTTATGCCAAGCATTTTGCCGGCAACCGTTTGGGTATTATCAACGGTTCCTCCAATAAGCTAAACGCATTGTTACGCATTGTAGATGATCAATATGTCGACACCGTAAACATGGCCGACTTAGTGGAAAAAGCTATGCCGCAAATTCTGGCCGAATTAGACCCACATTCAACTTATATCCCTGCCCAAAATCTCGAAGAAGTCAACTCGGAACTGGAAGGTAGCTTTAGCGGAATCGGTATCCAGTTTACCATACAGAACGACACCATTCATGTGAATGCAGTCGTTCAGGGTGGCCCTTCTGAAAAGATAGGATTGATGGCGGGCGACCGTATCGTTACCGTAGACGATAGTTTGTTTGTCGGTAAGAAAGTAACTAACGAACGGGCTATGCGCACTCTGAAAGGTCCAAAAGGTTCACAAGTGAAATTAGGAATCAAACGAACGGGAGAAAAAGACTTACTGCATTTCAACATCACCCGCGGAGACATTCCTCAAAATACCGTTGATGCAGCTTATATGCTAAACGATGACATCGGTTACGTGAAAGTCAGCAAATTCGGTCGTACCAGTCATGTAGAATTGTTGAATGCACTGGCACAACTCAACCATAAAAAATGCAAAGGTCTGATCATTGACCTCCGCGGTAATACCGGAGGATATATGGAAGCTGCCATCCGCATGGTAAATGAGTTCCTGCCCGAAGGAAAATTGATCGTATATACTCAAGGCCGTAAATATCCACGTGCAGAAGAATTTGCCAACGGTACAGGTAGCTGTCAGAAAATGCCACTCGTTGTATTGATTGACGAAGGTTCTGCTTCCGCCAGTGAAATCTTCACCGGAGCTATTCAGGATAACGACCGGGGTACAGTTGTCGGACGCCGTTCCTTTGGTAAGGGACTCGTACAACAGCCTATCGACTTCAGTGATGGTTCAGCTATCCGCCTGACAATCGCCCGCTACTACACTCCTTCCGGACGTTGCATCCAACGCCCGTACGAAAGTGGTAAAGATCGTAACTACGAACTGGATTTATATACCCGCTACGAACATGGGGAATTCTTCTCACGCGACAGTATCAAGCAGAATGAGAGCGAACGTTATAACACCAGCCTGGGACGTACTGTTTATGGTGGTGGTGGTATCATGCCGGATATATTCGTACCGCAAGATACAACAGGAGTCACCTCTTATCTTTCTACTGTTATCAACCGGGGACTGACTATTCAATTCACATTCCAGTACACTGACAACAACCGGAAGAAACTTAGCCAATATGAAACAGAGGAAGAATTACTGAATTATCTTCGTCATCAAGGATTGGTAGAACAGTTTGTTCGTTTTGCCGACAGTAAAGGAGTGAAAAGAAGAAACATCCTCATTCAAAAGTCATACAAACTATTGGAGAAGAACCTCTTTGGTAACATCATCTACAATATGCTTGGACTGGAAGCTTATCTTCAATATTTCAACAAGACAGATGCTACCGTCATTAAAGGTATTGAAATACTTGAAAAAGGAGAAGCTTTCCCAAAAGCTCCGGTAGCCGTCGAGGAGGAAGAAGTGACAAAGGAGAAAAAAGATGGAAAGAAAAAAAGAACTGCGCAAGCATATAGCATTACTGAAGACCCAACACGCGGATTCGACTATGCGAAAGCTGCAATCAGCTAACATACTGACCGCCCTTGAAGCCCATCCGGCTTTCAGGGCGGCAAATACCGTACTACTATACCATTCGCTAAATGACGAAGTAGATACACATGCGTTTATCCGGAAATGGAGCGATAAGAAGCAAATCCTGCTCCCCGTAGTAGTAGGCGATGACTTAGAGCTTCGGATATATACCGGACCCGAAAATATGTCAATCTGTGGTGTCTATGGCATAGAAGAACCAACCGGGGAAGCATTCACAGACTATGCAGCCATCGACTTCATCGTTGTTCCCGGAGTAGCTTTCGACGTAAAAGGTAACCGTTTGGGACGGGGAAAAGGATACTACGACCGCCTCTTGCCGCGCATACCATCAGCCTACAAAGCTGGGATTTGTTTCCCGTTTCAATTAGTAGAAGAAGTTCCTGCGGAATCATTCGACGTCCGCATGGATATAATTATAACAATCAATGAAGACGAATTATCACACCCATACCACCCGCTGCCATCATGCGACAGGGAGTGACGAAGAATTTGTTTTAAGCGCCATCAAAGGCGGCTATCAAGAATTAGGCTTTTCAGACCACACTCCGTGGAAATACCACACCGATTACATCTCCGACATCCGAATGCTTCCCGAAGAGCTACCGGGATATGTGGAAAGCCTCCGTTCGCTGCAAGAGAAATATAAGCATCAAATCAGTATAAAAATAGGATTGGAATGTGAATACTTTCCTGAATATTTACACTGGTTAAAAGGAATCATCAAAGAATATAAGCTAGATTATATCATCTTTGGAAATCACCATTTTCATACAGATGAGAAGTTTCCCTATTTCGGTCGGAATACAGATTCGGTAGACATGCTCGAACTCTACGAAGAGAGTGCTATTGAAGGAATGGAAAGCGGACTATTTGCCTACCTTGCCCATCCGGATCTATTCATGCGTTCCTACCCGGAATTCGATCATCACTGCAAACTGGTCAGCAGACATATCTGCCGGACAGCAGCACGGTTAAACCTACCATTGGAATATAATCTCGGTTATGAAGAGTATAATGACATTTATGGAATTACCACCATTCCCTACCCGGATTTTTGGGAAATAGCTGCCCATGAAGGTTGCACCGCGATCATCGGTGTAGACGCACACAATAATCAATATCTGGAAAATCCTTTTTATTACAACCGTGCAACCGAAACACTCCGAGAACTGGGTATAAAGGTTATAGACAGAATCCCTTTCCTCAACGAAAAATAATGTTTGTAATAACCATAGCGCCGACTCTCTGATTGAGTGTGCGCACCAATACTTCACGCCCCATCATCAACTCCTGCCGGAGAGCTGCAGAAGTAAGATGCACATACAATGTCTGATTACGAATATAAAGATTGCTGGTATAAGCCGCCGCCGGTCCCAAGACTTGAGGCCAGGCATCCAACAGTCTTTGCTCGTTCAGCGGAGATTCCAAACTCTCCTGACGAAGAAACTGTTGAATCAGTTTTCCTATTTGTTCGGCATCATTACGCTTCATTGTCAGCCCCCATTTCTTGGATTGTCCCCTCCTCTACACGAAATATTTTATAATCACTACCTACCTTATGCAAAATACGGTCGAGATGTCCCCGGTTTGTATCTGTTATAAATATCTGCCCGAAATTGTCTCCGGCTACCAGCTTCACTATTTGCTCTACACGGGAAGCATCCAGTTTATCAAAAATATCATCTAATAATAATAAAGGAACAGTTCTGCCCGTGCGTTTCAAGAAATCAAACTGTGCCAGTTTCAATGCCACCAGATACGTTTTATTCTGTCCCTGCGAACCTTCTTTCTTTATCGGGAATTCACCCAACAGCATATTTAACTCATCCTTATGAATTCCCCGCAAAGAGAACCCCATTATCTTATCCCGCTCCCTGCTCTGCTTTAACACTTCCAGCAAAGAAGCATCCCGCGCATGAGACTCGTAAGACAATTCCACAGTCTCTTTATCCTGAGAGATAAAAGAATAGAAAGATTGGAAAATAGGAATAAACTCCCGGATAAACGCTTCACGTTTGCGGAATACGATTTCGCCGGCTTGAGACATCATTTCCTCCCATACAAGAAACAGCTCCTCCTCTATCGGGAACTCGCTCTTCAGCAATGTATTACGCTGCACCAATGCTTTATTATACCGTATCAGTGCTTCAAGATATTCTTTATCATACTGCGAAATCACTACATCCATAAACCGGCGACGTTCATCACTTCCTCCGGCTATCAATTCTGAATCGGCAGGCGAAACCATCACCAAAGGCAGGAAGCCGATGTGGTCCGAGAAACGACTATATTCTTTCTTATTCCGCTTAAACTGTTTCTTCGAACGACGTTTCATCCCACAATAAATCTCTTCAGGAGTCCCGTCCTCCGCTTCATAGAACCCCTGTATGACAAAGAAGTCTTGTTCATGACGAATATTCTGAGAATCAATCGGATTGCCGGAGCTTTTACAGAAGGACAAGAAATACACAGCATCCAACAGATTCGTCTTCCCCATCCCATTCAGTCCGAAAAAACAATTCAGTTTGGCAGAGAATCCCAACTCCACCTCTTCCAGATTCTTATAATTTAATATGGATATTCGTTTCAGTATCATTGTATACACGTTAATTTGTTCACAAAAGTAGCAAGATTTTCGTGGTTTTCGGGTGTAAAACAAAAAAAGATGCTTCTAAATTTCGTTTGTAGACATAAAAAAACTACTTTTGCGAGTCGAAATATCAAACTGTGAATAATAACAAAAAGAATCATATAAAATGGCAGAACAAAAGAATCAGAATGAACATCTGAACGTAGAAGATGCACTGACACAATCGGAAGCATTTCTTATCAAGTACAAAAACGCAATTATTGGCGGTGTTGTTGCTGTGATTATTATTGTAGCAGGTTTTATCATGTACAAAAACCTCTATGCTGAACCACGTGAAGAAAAAGCACAGGCAGCTCTTTTCAAAGGACAGGAATACTTTGAGCAGGATGCTTTTGAGCAGGCTTTGAACGGTGACAGCATCGGCTACACAGGTTTCCTGAAAGTAGCTGATGAGTACAGCGGAACAAAAGCAGCTAATTTGGCTAAAGCTTATGCCGGTATTTGCTACGCACAACTTGGCAAATATGAAGAAGCAGTGAAGATGCTGGATAGCTTCAATGGAAAAGACCAAATGGTTGCGCCGGCAATCTTGGGCGCTGCAGGTAACTGCTATGCACAACTTGGCCAACTGGACAAAGCAGCTTCTACTTTACTGTCGGCAGCAGACAAAGCCGACAACAACACATTAAGCCCGATTTTCCTGATACAAGCCGGAGAAATCCTGGTAAAACAAGGAAAATATGACGATGCTGTAAACGCTTACACTAAGATCAAGGATAAATACTTCCAGTCTTATCAAGCTATGGACATCGACAAATATATCGAACAGGCTAAATTGATGAAAAAATAACATACCTTATTATATAAGGAAATCGAGGCACGGATTACACCGGATTAAGCGGACTATCTATTAAAACCGTGGAATCCGTGAAATCCGTGCCTTTCTTCTTGATTTTCCATGCTCTCAAACTTCATTTTATAATTCTCAACTTTTAATTTACTATGGCAACAGCTTACCATAACTTATCCGAATATGATTTCAATTCCGTTCCGAATGCAGAAGCAATGAAATTTGGCATCGTCGTATCCGAATGGAATTTCAATATTACCGGTGCTTTACTGAAAGGCGCAGTCGATACATTAAAAAAACATGGAGCAAAAGACGAAAATATTTTGGTAAAAACTGTACCGGGAAGTTTCGAACTTACTTTTGGCGCCAATCAAATGATGGAAAATTGCGATCTTGATGCAATTATTGCAATTGGTTGCGTAATTAAAGGAGATACTCCACATTTTGATTATGTTTGTATGGGAGTAACCCAAGGAATTACCGAATTAAACGCAACTGGCGATATACCAGTTATTTACGGATTAATTACCACAAATACGATGGAGCAAGCAGAGGATCGTGCCGGTGGCAAACTGGGTAACAAAGGAGACGAATGTGCAATTACTGCAATAAAAATGATCGATTTTGTTTGGAGTTTAAATAAATAGTTGTATCTTTGCACCGCAATTGAGAAACAAACCTCCTCAAAAGCAAAAAAGGGCAAATACCAGAGTGGCCAAATGGGGCAGACTGTAAATCTGCTGTCTTTCGACTTCGGTGGTTCGAATCCATCTTTGCCCACAAAAATTGCGGAAGTAGCTCAGTTGATAGAGCATTAGCCTTCCAAGCTGAGGGTCGCGGGTTTGAGCCCCGTCTTCCGCTCTTTAAAGAGAATCTGAGAAATTGGATTCTCTTTTTTTGTTTTACTTTAGACCACTAAAATTATGAAAGATTCTCCGACACAATCGCACGTACCCCGGTTAGCACACCCTCCTATATAAAATATCGGTTATAAATATAAATAATTGGCTAATTAATTACTATTTTTGACACGTAAATGAAAAACAGCGTATAACCCCTATTAGAAACTTAAAATATGATGAAAAAACTACTCATAGCCACTGCTATCGGCTTGGCCTTGTTAACCTGGCACACCAGTTGTACTCAACAGCCAAAGGCTTCGGAAGCCTTTACTCCTATCAAAGTAGAGACTCCTACCCGCCCTGCCGGACAAGAAGATGTAATCCAACTCGTTACTCCTAAAATTGATACCGTACGTGTCGGTTTCATCGGCTTAGGAATGCGTGGTCCCGGTGCCGTAGCACGCTGGACTCATATTCCGGGAACTAAGATTATAGCGCTATGCGACCTGCTTCCCGAACGTGTTGAAAAATCACAAGAAATTTTGAAAAATGCCGGACTCCCTGCAGCTGCTTCTTACAGCGGAGAGGAAGATGCATGGAAAAAACTTTGCGAACGGGACGATATTGATCTTGTATACATAGCTACAGACTGGAAGCATCATGCTGCAATGGGTGTCTATGCCATGGAACACGGCAAGCATGTAGCCATCGAAGTTCCTGCCGCTATGACATTGGATGAAATCTGGCAGTTAATCAATACTTCTGAAAAGACCCGCAAACATTGTATGCAGCTCGAGAACTGTGTATATGACTTTTTTGAACTGACTTCTTTAAATATGGCACAACAGGGCGTATTCGGAGAAGTGCTTCATGTAGAAGGTTCATATATCCACAACCTGGAAGATTTCTGGCCTGAATACTGGAACAACTGGCGAATGGATTATAATCACCTACATCGCGGTGACGTATATGCAACTCATGGCATGGGCCCCGCTTGTCAGGTACTTAATATCCACCGTGGCGACCGTATGAAGACATTGGTATCTATGGATACGAAAGCTGTCAATGGGCCGGCTTACATTAAGAAACAAACAGGAGAAGAAGTGACCGACTTCCAAAATGGTGACCAGACTTCGACTTTGATTCGCACAGAAAATGGCAAAACGATGCTAATCCAGCACAATGTAATGACACCCCGTCCATACAGTCGTATGTATCAGATAGTGGGAGCCGATGGTTATGCAAGCAAATATCCGATTGAAGAATATTGCCTGAGACCTTCACAAGTTGATTCTAAAAATGTGCCTAATCATGAAAATCTGAATGCACATGGCTCTGTACCTGAAAATGTAAAGAGAGCCTTGATGGATAAATATAAAGATCCAATTCACATAGAGTTGGAAGAAACTGCCAAGAAAGTAGGCGGTCACGGTGGTATGGACTTTATCATGGACTACCGTCTGGCATATTGCCTGCAAAATGGATTACCATTAGATATGGACGTTTATGACCTGGCAGAGTGGTGTTGCATGGCCGAACTTACCAGACTTTCCATCGAAAACAATTCTGCTCCGGTAGAAGTCCCCGATTTCACTCGCGGCGGATGGAATAAAGTACAAGGCTATCGTCACGCTTTTGCAAAATAAAAAAAGAATATATCCTTTTAGTACGAGCATAATGAACCAATCCGGCTTCTCCCCCAAAGCCGGATTATTCATGGGGCCGTGTTTGAACATTTTATAGATTATCATAATCACGTTTATGAAAACAGTTATTCCAAAACCTTCTAAGCAAAGCATTATCCGTGAAGCCAGAGATTATGTAATGATTGCCATCGGCATGATTTTGTATGGTATCGGTTGGACCGTTTTTCTACTTCCGAACGATATCACGACCGGAGGAGTACCGGGTATTGCTTCTATTGTATATTGGGCTACGGGTTTTCCCGTACAGTATACGTACTTCAGCATCAACTTCTTTCTATTGTTACTGGCCCTCAAATTGCTGGGGATGAAGTTTTGCATTAAAACTATTTTTGGAGTGTTTACCCTCACCTTCTTTCTGTCTGTCATCCAGAAGCTGACAGCAGGTTTCGGCCTCCTCCACGACCAGCCCTTTATGGCATGTGTCATCGGAGCATCCTTCTGTGGAGGCGGTATAGGGGTTGCTTTTTCGGCAAACGGAAGCACAGGAGGTACGGATATTATCGCAGCCATCATCAACAAATACCGGGACATCACATTAGGAAGAGTAGTACTTATCTGCGATATGATTATTATTTCTTCCAGTTATTTTGTCTTAAAAGACTGGGAAAAAGTGGTGTATGGGTTTGTAACTCTTTATATTTGTAGCTTCGTTCTCGATCAGGTAGTGAATAGTGCACGCCAATCCGTACAGTTCTTTATCATATCCAATAAATATGAAGAAATAGGACGGCATATCAACGAGTATCCACACCGGGGAGTTACGATAATCAATGCAACCGGCTTTTATACAGGACGAGAAGTAAAGATGATGTTCGTATTAGCCAAAAAGAGGGAATCGCCTATCATCTTCCGGTTGATTAAAGATATAGACCCGAATGCATTTGTATCACAAAGTGCTGTCATCGGAGTTTATGGAGAAGGATTCGATCATATCAAAGTAAAATAAAAAAGAAATGAAGAAACAATATTGAGAAACATGAAATTTCGACCAACCCCCAATTTATTAACAGGCATTTTCATGGGAATATTTTCCCTGACAACATTTAATGTAATGGCTGAAAAAGCTGTGAAAACTTATTGGCAGGATGTACAGGTAGTTGAAGTCAACAAGGAGTACCCACGTACTTCTTTCATGACATACAACAATCGCGCTGATGCCTTGAGCGGCAAGTTCGAACGGAGCAAGTATTACCGCTTGCCGGTACAGATGAACAATGTACAATACTTTGGCCGTGGTCCGGAAGAAAACTATATCGACCGTAATCATGGAACACTCGTTGGCATATATAAGACAATAGCAGATAAAATGTACTTCAACTATGTACGTCCACAGGAAAACGGACATCACACCGATACCCGTTGGATCGTTTTATCTCCCGCCAAAGGAAACGGTCTGGTTTTGGTAGCCGACAGTACGATCGGTTTCAATGCCTTGCGCAACTCTATCGAAGACTTTGACTCTGAAGAGGCCTTGCTCCACCCTTACCAATGGAATAACTTTAGCCCGGAAGAAGTAGCCGATCATGATGAGAATGCCGCCCGTAATGTATTACGGAGCAATGAAGCAGCTAAATATGATTATCGATAACCTTAGTATAAATTTTTAAAGAAAAAACCCATGAAAGATTTATCTAGCATTGTAGCTAAATTTAAAGTCCAAGGTACGATTGAAGAAATCAAACCTTTGGGTACAGGACTTATTAACGACACTTACAAGGTAAACACCAAAGAAGCAGATACTCCCGACTACGTTCTGCAACGCATCAATCATGCCATTTTTCAGAATGTAGAAATGCTTCAATCCAATATTACTGCTGTCACCAATCACATTCGCAAAAAACTGGCGGAAGCAGGAGAATCGGATATAGAACGCAAAGTGTTGAGCTTCCTCGAAACAGAAGAGGGTAAGACATACTGGTTCGACGGTGATAACTATTGGCGTATGATGGTATTCATCCCACGTGCCAAAACGTATGAAACGGTGAATCCCGAATTTTCAAATTATGCTGGAGAAGCATTTGGCAACTTCCAGGCCATGCTGGCCGATATTCCGGAAACATTGGGTGAAACCATACCTGACTTCCACAACATGGAGTTCCGTCTCAAACAATTACGTGAAGCTGTTGCGAAAGATGCTGCCGGACGGGTATCGGAAGTGAAATACTATCTGGATGAAATAGAGAAGCGTGCAGATGAGATGTGTAAAGCCGAACGTTTATATCGTGAAGGAAAGCTCCCCAAACGTGTTTGCCACTGCGATACGAAAGTGAATAACATGATGTTCGACGAGAATGGTAAAGTGCTTTGCGTCATCGACCTGGATACGGTAATGCCCAGCTTTATTTTCTCCGATTATGGGGATTTCCTCCGTACAGGTGCCAACACGGGTGATGAAGACGATAAAGACCTTGATCGTGTAAACTTCAATATGGAAATATTCAAAGCGTTTACTAAAGGTTACCTGAAAGGAGCCAAATCATTCCTGACTCCAATTGAGATTGAGAATCTCCCTTATGCAGCCGCTTTATTCCCATACATGCAGTGTGTACGGTTCTTGGCAGACTATATCAATGGAGATACTTATTATAAAATAAAATATCCGGAACATAATTTGGTTCGTACTAAAGCACAATTCAAATTACTTCAAAGTGTGGAAGCCAACACACCGGAAATGATCGCATTTATCAACGAATGCTTGTCAAATTGAGAATTAAAAATTGAGAAATAAGCTACGCTGCGGTGTAGCCATTTCGAGATATTCTCAAGATAAAAAAATATAAGGCAACTAACTCGTAAAGAATTGGTTGCCTTTTTTGATATCTTTAATCAAGGATATTATTGAATAATCCCAATTTCTCAATTTTTAATCCTCTATTTTCAATTTAACAAATGCTCCATTCTTCCAATGATAGACAATAGGACGACGGAGAAATGGTTTCAGCTTCTCTGCCATCTCCTTTGCCATATAGTCAGGAGTAGTTAATGTTACAGTCAGTTCTGTATTTTCTTTATTAAAATCGGCTTTCATCAATAGCATATCTGCCGAACGGCGTGCTTCGTCAAACTCATAAACGCCTGCTGAATCCGGAGTATTCAGAAAGTCGCCCATCACAGGCAGAGTAATAAAGAGAGATGCTGTAAGCGGTTTCCAGTCATCTGTATAGAAACGGATGCTGCTGTCGCAGGCAGGCGCACAAGCAGTAGAGACTGTACAGATCACACTCGTCGAGTCATTCAAAGCCAACACTTTCATCTGCCAGGTAGATTGAGGCGACATCTGCATACGGATATAATCTTTACTTAGATCAGTCATCTCCGACTTCCTGCCGAAACGGTTCTCTACTTGCGCTTTCATCTTACTTTCCAGAAAGTCAATACAATCTTCCCGGTTTACTTTGGTAAGTAACGGGCTTAGAGAATCCGGCATATTCACAAACAGTGTTTTGGCTTCTTGTGCCCAAAGAGCGGTCGAAGCAAAGAGTCCGACAGCAGAAAAGAATATAGTGATTACAAGTTTATTTATTTTCATATCTATCTTATTTAACCTGTGACAAACAGATTTTGTGTAACTGTTTTAACTTTTAGACCCCAAATATAAGAATATCATTCCGATTAACACCAGTATAAGGTCAATCGCTTTGCTTTTTAAATTCTTTTCACGGAAGAAAAGTGCACCGAAAGTGAAAGAAACCACCACACTTCCCCGACGGACCATCGAAACAATGGAAATCATAGAATCGTCATAACTCAATGCGTAAAAGTAAACGAAATCGGCAGCCGAAAGGAAGATAGAAATCAGGATAATCGTCCAGTCCCAGCGAAACGGAGTGGTAGACTTTCTTTTAGGCCACCAAAGCAATAACAGGATAGGACACATAATAAACACCTGATAAACATTATACCAGGATTGTACCAGCATCGGATTCAGAGATTTCATCAGATATTTATCATACAATCCGCTGATAGCACCTGTAATGGCAGCCAGCACGATAAAGAAGATCCATTTGTTATGCTTAAAATCAATTCCTTCTTTCTTCCCCGAACGACTTAACATAAAGAAAGAGGCAATGGCCAGCATTACCCCGATCCATTGATAGAGATTCAACCGTTCGCCAAATACCAGCATCGCTCCCACGAGCACCATCACCGGACGGGTAGCATTGATAGGTCCCACTATGGTTAAAGGTAGATGTTTCATTCCGAAATATCCGAATATCCACGAAGCCAACACGATGAACGACTTGATAATAATATATTTATGCTGTTCCCAACCAACAACGGGAACATTAAATATCGTCCCTCCCAACAGGTCCGGTTTATATACGGATATCAGGATAAACGGCAGAAAGATGAGACTGGAAAAAAATGTATTTAGAAACAAAACGGGAAGTACCGCATTATCTTTCAACGATTTCTTCTTGAATACATCATAAAAGCCCAGCAAAGTAGCCGAGAGAAATGCTAATAATAACCACATGAGAATATCTATTATTTATTATTCAAATATACTTTCGGGATATTCCACATTTACCAGAAACAGGGCTTGCCCCGGAGCAGATGTTCCGGCTTTGCAACGATCTTGTTGTTCGATAACCCGCCGGAAGCCTTCAACAGTAAGTTTCCCCCGTCCCACTTCAATCAGCGTACCTACGATGGCTCGCACCATATTTCGCAGGAAACGGTCGGCACGGATGGTAAATACCCAGGTAGCATCATCTTCCTGTGTCCACTCGGCATGAGTGATATGGCAGATATTGGTTTTTACATCCGTATGAAGTTTACTGAAGCTCGTAAAGTCAGTGTACTCGAAAAGGGTACGTGCAGCTTCGTTCATGAGTTTATAATCCAACTGATTATAAATCCGCCAACGATATTGCCGGTTAAAAGGATATTTCGATGTCGTTACATAATACTTGTAAGTTCGCGCAGTCGCATCAAAGCGGGCATGCGCATCCGGCCGGACCCGGCAAACACGATAAATGGAAATATCGGGAGGTAGCAGACGGTTTAATTTATCGGCAACAGATATTTCATCCAACGGTTCATCAAATTCAAAATGAGCGACCATCAGAGAAGCATGCACTCCCGCGTCCGTACGGCCTGCTCCTATTATTTCTATTTCGCGACGCAGAAAGGTAGACAATGCTTTCATCAGGCATTCCTGCACACTAATCCCATTCGGTTGAATTTGCCAACCGTGATAGTTGGTCCCGTCATAAGCCAAATAAATAAAATACCTTTGCACGCTAATTCCTCTTTTTAGGGTTTTCGCTCGCAAAATTAGTCATTTTATCTCATTTATCTTTGTATAATTCGCATAAACCTGTATATTTGGAGAACAAAATAATCATGATTTGCTAATACTTCACAATTATGAGTAGTACCATTTTCCTTATTATTGCCCTTGTGACAACAGGAATATTTGCAATCCAATTCATTCTATCCATCTTTTTCGGAGATATAGATGCAGATGTAGACGTGGATGCTGATATCAGTAGCGTAGTCTCCTTTAAAGGACTGACTCATTTCGGAATCGGATTCGGTTGGTACATGTATCTGGCGGGAAACACAGAGATTCAGAGTTATGTCATCGGTATTCTGGTGGGGCTTTTCTTTGTTCTTGCTGTGTGGTTCCTTTATAAGAAAGCCTATCAACTGCAACAAGTGAACCACACCGAACAGACCGATCAGCTTGTGGGACGGGAATGCGTGATCTATTTCAAACAAAGCGACAGCAAATATACAGTACAGACCACCCGGGACGGAGCCATGCGCGAAGTAGACGTCATCTCCGAATCCGGAAAAGCATATCAGACTGGCGACAGAACGATTATCACCAGCTACAAAGACGGAATGCTATTCATTCAATAATTATTCAAATACACAATTTTATGACACAAGAAATGTTAATCATGGCTGCTATATTAGTAGCAGTCATCCTACTCACTTTTATCGGTATCCTTTCGCGTTACCGCAAATGTAAAAGTGATGAAGTCCTCGTTGTATATGGTAAAACGGGAGGGGATAAGAAATCGGCAAAGCTATATCATGGTGGAGCTGCTTTTGTATGGCCGATTATCCAAGGATATGAATTCCTTTCCATGAAACCAATGCAAATCGAATGTAAACTGACCGGCGCGCTATCCGCTCAAAACATTCGTGTAGATGTGCCGACTACAATCACTGTAGCTATCAGCACCGATCCTGAAGTGATGCAAAATGCTGCTGAACGTATGCTGGGATTAACGATGGATGACAAGCAGAACTTAATTACTGATGTTGTATATGGTCAGATGCGTATGGTGATCGCCGATATGACTATCGAAGAATTAAATTCAGACCGAGATAAGTTTCTGGCTAAAGTGAAAGATAACATCGATACCGAACTTCGCAAATTCGGTTTGTATCTGATGAACATCAACATCAGTGATATTCGTGACGCTGCCAACTACATTGTCAACTTAGGTAAGGAAGCTGAAAGTAAAGCACTGAACGAAGCACAGGCTAACATCGAAGAACAGGAAAAGCTGGGTGCTATCAAAATTGCCAATCAGATTAAAGAACGCGAAACTAAAGTTGCGGAAACTCGTAAAGACCAGGATATCGCTATCGCAGAAACGAAGAAACAACAGGAGATATCCGTTGCAAATGCAGATAAGGACAGAATCTCTCAAGTAGCGATTGCCAACGCGGAAAAAGAATCGCAAGTAGCAAAAGCAGAAGCAGAAAAGAGCATCCGTATCGAGCAGGCAAATACTGAAAAGGAAAGCCGTGTTGCCGAACTGAATTCGGATATGGAAATCAAACAGGCGGAAGCTGCCAAGAAAGCTGCCATCGGACGAAATGACGCACAGAAAGAAGTAGCCCTTTCCAACGCAGAACTAGCTGTAACACAAGCCAATGCCGACAAGCAAGCCGGTGAAGCTGCTGCAAAATCGGAAGCTGCCGTACAGACTGCACGCGAAATTGCCCAAAAAGAAGTGGAAGAAGCTAAAGCACGGAAAGTGGAATCTTCATTAAAGGCTGAAAAGATTGTTCCTGCGGAAATCGCCAGACAGGAAGCTATCCTTCAAGCAAATGCCATCGCCGAAAAGATTACCCGCGAAGCGGAAGCACGCGCAAAAGCTACTTTGGCACAAGCCGAAGCGGAAGCAAAAGCTATCCAATTGAAACTGGAAGCCGAAGCGGAAGGTAAGAAGAAATCATTACTTGCGGAAGCGGAAGGTTTCGAAGCAATGGTAAGAGCTGCCGAATCGAATCCGGCTATCGCCATCCAATATAAGATGGTAGACCAGTGGAAGGAAATTGCCGGCGAACAGGTGAAGGCGTTCGAACACATGAATTTAGGAAATATCACTGTATTCGACGGTGGAAACGGAGGTACAAGCAACTTCCTGAACACATTGGTGAAAACGGTAGCTCCAAGTCTCGGTGTATTGGATAAATTGCCTATCGGTGAAACAGTGAAAGGTATTATCAATCCGGAAAGCAAAACGGAGGAAAAGCCTGCAACAAAAGCTGACGAGAAAAAAGATAAGAAATAGTTGTGATCCGACATAATATACGCTGATGAGAAAAGAATGATTTTACTTGTTCTCATCAGCGTTTGTTTTTTATATAATTCAAATAAATCTGGAATATTCAAAGAACGTAATAAGCCATGAAGCCATACAATCCATCTAATACGCACTAGAAACGATTTTGCGAAATCATTTCTCATATTCTCATACTTTACAGGATAATCACCTGTAATTCAAAACAATAACACTATGAGAAATACTTTTCAAAAAGGTGTTTCTCATAGTGTTTTGCCTGAAATGTCATAAAAAACCGGTATTTCTCATACTTTCATCATACATTTCTCATACCGGGACTGCTATATAATACCTACACAATAAATGTCAACCCAACCCGAAGATAAGAAAAAAGGTAGTCAACTATTATCAGGGTATTACAGACCCCGGTAGTCCCACATATTGTGGGAAAAGATTCCCTAGCTGGAGAGAATTTATTCCCTCATTTTGCGGGAATAAATTCCCATAATATAAGAGAATACTTTCCCACAATATATGGGATTACCGGAACTAACGGATATACTTACCCAAGATCATAGTATTCTATATATTCGTCATATTGAGGCGTTTCTGTAACTCCCCTCTTTCGAAAAAGTTCTTGTATATACTTTTGTTCCTTTGGTTTAATCAACCGTTCTTTATTGCAACAACGATAATAGATCGTTTTGCCGAAGTAGGCTATCATCTGTCGCTTGATAACGGTAGCATCAGCAAGCGGCACCCGGTCCAGCAAATGTTTCATTCCCCGTGCAAACAACACCGGCTTTTCATCAATAAAGTAAGTACAATCTTCACCATCGGAGGTGACATGTTCGGGATTAATAACCATTACAGCAGCCCGCTCTTTCGGCATTCGGAGAGTTACTTGTCGTCGCAGACATTTGTCCGCACGCAAACAATGTCCATTCAAGCAATGAGCGAAGCTAACGGGCATAGAATTGTAATCGAAATCTGTTTTCATGTGTGTTATGTTTAGTAGGAAAGTGGCCTATTTTTATAAACCGCCACAAATGTATGAAAATAGCTGGAGGACAGGAAATAAATACACTATTTACTTCAACATATTGATAAAATCGTTATATTTGTCTCCAACATCAACACAGGAACTTATAAGACTATATCTCTCCTGCAAAATTATAAAACAGAATAATCATGAAGACAAAACATTTACTTGGAGCACTACTGTC
This sequence comes from Bacteroides sp. 1001136B_160425_E2, assembly GCF_015559655.1. Lineage (NCBI taxonomy): Bacteria > Pseudomonadati > Bacteroidota > Bacteroidia > Bacteroidales > Bacteroidaceae > Bacteroides > Bacteroides sp. 1001136B_160425_E2. The sequence goes on from NZ_JADMQH010000009.1 coordinate 105,249, forward strand.
ATTTCTCTGTACAATTATCTTTTTTAGCTGTAGCAACGACGATGAAAAAAAAATATATCCTTTATCTTTCGAAAAAGAGTATTACGAACGACCTTTGTTAGGAACAACCAATATCACCATCACAGGTGGAAACAGGGACTACACCGTAACTGTAAAAAAAACTGACATTTTAAATATAGATGTAGATTTATCCAGTTCGATAGGAATGGGAAGCTTAAGGATCACCCCAAAAAAGAAAGGAGAAACAAAGGTGAAAGTAAAAGATAATATCACCAACGAAACGGTTGATTTAAGAATTAAAATTACAGACAGTTATTTGGCATACGCTATAAAAAAAAGTAATCATCCGGCACTTTCTAATGGCACTGTAGTTTATCTTATTAACAATGAAGCTAAAGATTGCTATTTTTTCCGTTATATTGAGTCTAGAGACGAAATATCTCGTACTCCAATAGCAAAAGGAACATACGATTTTTTCACCAAGTTAGAAAGCGGTTCCGGCAACTCGTCTCCTACATACGCCATACCTTATTTAACACTAAACTATGCATCTGACGAACAAGGAAATTTCAGCGATGCAACAGTTCCTCCCACCCCTCACAAATTAAGATTTGAACTATACGATGGAGTTACGAGTGCAAATGCCATTCTAAATCTTATATCAAAATTTCTAGGTGTAGATTGGAAAGAACTTGTAAAAAAAGCTCTTTCCAGAAGTGAACATACAATAGTACCCACACTAAAAACAACAATTGACAATACAGATTATACTATAATAGGTATATTAAATACCTATCCTGAAATACCAGAGAATATTTTGGAATAACCTCAAAAGTATGGACTTGAAAATAATGCAAAGCATGGAATGTATGAAAAAATAGCGTATATTTGCGGGCAAAAAAATATAAAATGACTATTTATAAGCTTCGCATATTACCGCTATTTTTACTAGTTATTGGGCTTACAACGCTTACTTCGGGCTGCAAAAAGAAAGACATGTCGCTGAAACTGAATGAGCCACGCAATATTCGTGGCGTCGTCAGCTACAAACGTTCTTTTCCTGATTTGAATGACGCACATCTGGAAGTAGCCAAAAAGATAGGGATTCGCCCATTGGCAGACCGGGAAGCAGCAGAAGATATGAAAGAAAAGCTAACTCATATTACCGACAATGAGTTTTATGTAGTAGATTCACTGACACACTCCATCCCCTATCTCGTACCGCGTGCCAGTGCACTGCTCGATACAATCGGTTCCAACTTTCTCGATTCATTGGCAGCCAAAGGTCTAAACCCCAACCAGATAATCATCACTTCAGTGTTACGTACCGAAAACGATGTGAAACGCCTCCGCCGTCGCAACGGAAATGCTTCCGCCAACTCGGCACACTGCTTTGGAGCCACCTTTGACGTCAGTTGGAAACGTTTCAAAAAGGTAGAAGACAAGGATGGAAGACCGTTACAGGATGTAAGTGCCGATACACTGAAACTTGTCTTGTCCGAGGTTTTAAGAGACCTGCGACAAGCTGAAAAATGCTACATCAAATATGAATTGAAGCAAGGGTGTTTCCATATCACCGCCCGATAAATACCTTTTTTCAAAATCTTTGACTAGCATATCATAAAACCTTTAAGGTGAATTTTGTGTTAAGATGGAGAACAGCTATCTTTGTATGAATCCAACGCTAAAAGAATCAGCTTATGAGCAAGCTATATCCTATCGGCATACAGAATTTTGAAAGTCTCCGCAAAGACGGTTATCTTTATGTAGATAAAACCAGACTTATTTATCAATTAGTAAAAACCGGCCGTTACTATTTTCTTAGCCGTCCCCGCCGCTTTGGGAAGAGTCTGCTAATATCTACTCTTGAAGCATATTATCAAGGAAAGAAAGAACTATTCGAAGGATTGGCTATTGAACAACTGGAAAAAGACTGGATCAAACATCCGATATTACACCTTGATTTAAATATCGAAAAATATGATACTCCCGAAAGTCTGAACCAAATACTCAATGACAATCTGGAACATTGGGAAAGCCTGTATGGCACACGCCCGTCGGAAGTTTCCTTTTCTTTACGCTTTGCAGGCATCATACAGCGGGCTTACGAACAGACGGGGCAACGTGTCGTTATCCTTGTGGACGAATACGACAAACCTATGCTGCAAGCTATCGGAAACGAAGAACTGCAAAAATATTACCGAAACACACTAAAACCTTTCTATGGGGCATTAAAGAGTAAAGACGGATGCATCAAACTCGGATTCCTTACAGGCGTCACCAAATTCGGAAAAGTCAGTGTCTCCAGCGATCTGAATAATCTGATTGACATTTCAATGGATGAACAATACGTGGAACTCTGTGGTATCACAGAAAAAGAAATCCACGACAATATGGAAGAAGACCTGCATATTTTGGCTGATAAACAGAAAATGACTTATGAGGAGGTATGCTCTGAACTGAAAGAATGTTACGATGGTTATCATTTCGTAGAAAATTCCATAGGAATATACAACCCATTCAGTTTACTCAACACATTCTATAAAATGAAATTCGGTAGTTACTGGTTTGAGACCGGCACCCCGACTTATTTGGTAGAATTACTAAAGAAATCCAATTATAATCTCCAACGTATCACCCATGAAGAAACGGATGCAGATGTACTGAACAGCATTGATTCGACGTCCCGAAATCCTATTCCGGTCATCTATCAAAGTGGATATCTCACGATCAAAGGATTTAACAATCGCTTTGGAATTTATCGACTGGGATTCCCCAATCGGGAAGTAGAAGAAGGTTTTGTTAAATACCTCCTTCCGTTCTATACCAATATAGACGTAATCGAATCTCCTTTCCAAATACGGCAGTTTGTCGATGAAGTGGAACAAGGTGATTATGATGCCTTTTTCCGCCGTCTGCAAAGTTTCTTTGCCGATACACCTTACGAATTGGTACGCGATTTGGAACTACATTATCAAAATGTACTCTTCATCGTATTTAAACTCATTGGATTCTATGTAAAAGCAGAGTATCATACCTCACAAGGACGCATTGACCTCGTCCTGCAAACCGATCATTTCATCTATGTAATGGAATTCAAGCTGGAGGGAACCGCCGAAGAAGCTCTGCAACAAATCAATGACAAACATTATGCACAAGCATTTGCTGCCGACAAGCGACAAATATTTAAAATAGGCATTAATTTCAGTAATGAAACAAGAAACATCGAAAAGTGGATAGTAGAAGATTTGCAGTAAAATTCACCTCCAAACAATCAGAGAATCCAAAACGTTTGATTAAATTTGCAGAAATTTTTCTTTAATACAACTTAATGATAGAGAAGCTGATTGTTCTTGAGGACATTGATCCGGTTATTTTTTACGGTGTAAACAACGCCAACATACAGTTAATTAAAGCTTTATACCCAAAGCTACGCATAGTTGCCCGAGGCAATGTCATCAAAGTGCTGGGCGACGAGGAGGAAATGTGTGCCTTCGAAGAAAATATCACCAAACTTGAAAAGTACTGTGCCGAATATAATTCACTGAAAGAAGAAGTTATCATTGACATTATAAAAGGAAATGCTCCGCAAGCGGAACAGACAGGAAACGTGATTGTGTTCAGCGTCACGGGCAAGCCTATCATCCCCCGAAGCGAAAACCAGTTGAAACTGGTAGAAGGATTCGCCAAAAATGATATGGTATTCGCCATCGGTCCGGCAGGTTCGGGAAAAACATACACTGCTATTGCCCTTGCCGTACGTGCACTGAAAAACAAAGAAATCAAAAAAATCATTCTCAGCCGCCCCGCCGTAGAAGCCGGAGAAAAACTCGGTTTCCTGCCCGGAGACATGAAAGATAAGATCGATCCATACCTACAACCTTTATATGACGCCTTGCAGGATATGATACCTGCCGCCAAGTTAAAGGAATACATGGAATTGAACATTATCCAGATTGCCCCGTTAGCCTTTATGCGCGGACGTACGCTGAATGACGCAGTCGTTATATTGGACGAAGCCCAGAATACTACCGCACAACAAATCAAAATGTTCCTCACCCGTATGGGCATGAACACCAAGATGATTGTGACGGGAGACATGACGCAAATTGACCTTCCCGCTTCACAAACATCAGGATTGGTGCAAGCCCTGCGCATCTTGAAGGGAGTGAAAGGTATCAGTTTTGTTGAACTGAATAAGAAAGATATCGTACGCCATAAACTGGTGGAACGTATCGTAGATGCTTACGAAAAGTTCGATAAAGAAGCGAAAGCCGAGCGGGAAAAACGGAAAAACGAACAACTGGTTATCAACGGCGAACGTCCGGTGAAACTGGCCAAAGACTAATCGTCTTTCAAATTCGGAACCCTATTGCGACTTGTTATTTGTAACTTGTAATTTGTAATTATAATAAAGACAATGAAAGCATTAACAAAAACAGATTTCAACTTTCCGGGACAGAAAAGTGTGTACCACGGAAAAGTGCGCGATGTGTACAACATCAACGGCGAAAAACTCGTCATGGTAGCAACCGACCGTATTTCGGCCTTTGACGTAGTACTGCCTGAAGGTATTCCTTACAAAGGACAAATGCTGAACCAGATTGCAGCCAAATTCCTTGATGCCACTACTGACATCTGTCCGAACTGGAAACTGGCTACTCCGGACCCAATGGTAACAGTGGGCGTATTGTGTGAAGGTTTTCCGGTAGAAATGATTGTACGTGGTTACTTGTGTGGCAGCGCATGGCGTGCTTACAAAAGTGGTGTTCGCGAAATTTGCGGCGTTAAGTTGCCGGACGGAATGCGCGAAAACCAAAAATTCCCGGAACCTATCGTAACTCCGACTACGAAAGCAGAAATGGGATTGCACGACGAAGACATCTCCAAGGAAGAAATCCTGAAACAAGGACTGGCTACTCCGGAAGAGTATGAAATTCTCGAAAAATATACATTGGCTCTTTTCAAACGTGGTACTGAAATCGCAGCAGAACGCGGACTGATTCTCGTAGATACAAAATACGAATTCGGTAAACACAACGGCACTATCTACCTGATGGACGAAATCCATACTCCGGATTCAAGCCGTTATTTCTACGCTGAAGGTTATCAGGAACGTTTCGAAAAAGGCGAACCACAGAAGCAACTTTCTAAAGAGTTCGTTCGCGAATGGTTGATGGAAAACGGTTTCCAGGGCAAAGACGGTCAGAAGGTACCTGAAATGACTCCGGCTATCGTACAAAGCATCAGCGACCGTTATATCGAATTGTTCGAAAACATCACAGGTGAGAAATTTGTAAAAGAAGATACCACCAACATCGCTGAACGTATATTCAAAAACGTTGAAACGTTCTTGAATTTATAAATTGTAAATTAAAAATGGACTACCCACAACAACATATCAAGCCTTACGACAAGGAGGGCAAGAAAACCGAACAGGTGGAACGTATGTTCGACAATATCGCACATGCCTACGACAAGTTGAACCATACCCTATCTTTAGGTATCGACCGTAGCTGGCGCAGAAAAGCGATAGACTGGTTACGCCCTTTCCAACCGCAACGCATGATGGACGTAGCTACCGGTACGGGGGATTTTGCAATCCTCGCCTGCCGCAAACTGCAACCTGCCGAACTGATCGGTACGGACATCTCGGAAGGTATGATGAACGTGGGACGTGAAAAAGTAATGAAGGAAGGACTCTCGGACAAAATCTCTTTTGCCCGGGAGGACTGTACTTCACTCTCTTTTGCCGACAATGATTTTGACGCTATCACCGTAGCTTTCGGTATCCGCAACTTCGAAGACCTCGATAAAGGGCTCTCCGAAATGTGCCGTGTATTGAAACCGGGCGGTCATCTTGTGATTCTGGAACTTACTACTCCGGATCGTTTCCCGATGAAACAGCTGTTTTCCATCTACTCTAAAGTCGTCATTCCATTACTGGGCAAGCTTCTCTCCAAAGACAACAGTGCCTACCGCTATCTGCCGGACACGATCAAAGTATTCCCTCAAGGGGAAGTCATGAAAGGAGTCATCGCCCGAGCCGGATTTAGCGAAGTCAACTTCAAACGGCTGACCTTTGGTATTTGCACTCTTTATACCGCGACAAAATAGCAATTCATTATAAATGACTAATTTAACCCTTATTATATTATGGAAAAATATGGTTTAATCGGCTATCCTCTGCGACATTCATTTTCTATCGGTTACTTTAATGAGAAGTTCAAATCTGAAGGAATCAATGCAGAGTATGTGAATTTCGAGATTCCCACCATCAACAACTTCATGGAAGTTATTGAAGAGAATCCCAACCTATGCGGACTCAATGTCACCATTCCTTACAAAGAACAAGTGATCCCTTTTCTGGATGAGCTCGATCGTGATACCGCAAAGATAGGTGCGGTAAATGTTATTAAAATCATCCGCCAGCAAAAAGGAAAGGTCAAATTAGTCGGCTACAACTCCGACATCATTGGATTCACTCAATCCATTCAACCTTTGCTGCAGTCTCATCACAAGAAAGCATTGATTCTGGGTACAGGCGGAGCTTCCAAAGCAGTATACCACGGCCTAAAGAACCTGGGGATCGAAAGTCTATTCGTATCGCGCACCCACAAAGGCGACGATATGCTGACTTATGAAGAACTGACTCCCGAAATTATGGCAGAATACACAGTCATTGTCAATAGCACTCCCGTAGGCATGTTTCCTAAGGTAGATTTCTGTCCCAATATCCCTTATGAGCTACTAACTCCAAACCATTTACTCTACGATTTGTTATATAATCCAAACATTACACTGTTCATGAAAAAAGGAGAAGCACAAGGGGCTGTCGTAAAAAATGGTCTTGAAATGCTCCTGCTCCAAGCATTCGCCGCTTGGGAGATATGGCATAAATAGCCTCTCCCCAGCCCTCTCCCCAAAGAGAGCGAGATTGGAGTTACTCCCCCCGATTGTTTATTGTAATGTATGTCATTTAATAATAAATCTATCATAGTTCCCTCTCTCCGGAGAGGGGTAAGGAGACACTCTTATGAGGAGAAAAATTGTATATAGCATCATTGTCGTTATGCTGGTATTGACCGGCTGCACTATCGGAGGAAGTTTTTATATGTTAAACTTCTCGCTGACTCCGAATGCCAAAATTTTGTCTAAAGATGCTGACTCTTATCCCTTCATGTATAAAGATTACCCTTTCCTGCGCCCATGGGTGGATAGTCTGAGACAAGTAGATGCACTGAAAGATACTTTCATCATTAACCCGCACGGGACACAATTGCACGCTTATTATGTAGCTGCCCCGCAACCTACCAGTAAGACAGCCGTCATTGTGCATGGATATACAGATAATGCCATCCGCATGTTTATGATCGGGTATCTGTATAACCGTGATTTAGGATATAATATATTACTTCCCGACTTGCAACATCAGGGAGAAAGTGAAGGTCCCGCCATCCAGATGGGGTGGAAAGACCGCTGGGACGTATTGCAATGGATGAACATCGCTAATGAACTCTTTGGAGATAGTACGCAAATGGTCATACACGGTATTTCAATGGGAGGTGCGACAACCATGATGGTATCCGGTGAGGAGCAAAAACCGTTCGTTAAATGTTTTGTTGAAGATTGCGGCTACACCAGTGTATGGGACGAATTCTCACACGAACTTAAATCCAGTTTCCATCTTCCTCCTTTCCCGCTAATGTATACCACAAGCTGGCTATGCGAGAAGAAATATGGATGGAACTTCAAAGAAGCCTCTTCATTAAAGCAAGTGGCGAAATGCCGACTTCCCATGTTGTTTATTCACGGTGACAAAGATACATACGTCCCCACCTGGATGGTATATCCGCTCTACGAAGCCAAACCGGATCCCAAAGAATTGTGGATTGTACCGGGAGCCGCGCATGCCGTTTCATACAAAGAGAATAAACAGGAATATACCGACCGAGTCCGTGCATTCGTCGGGCGATACATTCATTAAACCTATTATAACAAGGAGTTCTAGATTCATAACAGAAAAGTCTCTATATTTGCAAACATAAAATAATCGTTATGAAATCAATACTGACTTTTATATTGGCAACTATTCTTCTGCTCCCATTACAAGCTCAAGAAAAAGTATACACGGTAGACAACCTCCCGAAAGTACATCTGCAAAACAAAATGCAATATGTCTGTAACCCGGCAGGAATACTTTCACAGGCTGCTTGTGACAGTATAGACTCCATGCTTTATGCCTTGGAACAACAAACAGGAATTGAAACGGTGGTTGCCGTAGTTCCCTCAATCGGAGAAGAAGATTGTTTCAACTTCTGCCACCAGTTGCTTAATAAATGGGGTGTAGGAAAGAAGGACAAAAATAACGGATTAGTCATTTTGTTGGTCACCGATCAACGTTGTATCCAATTCTATACAGGTTACGGTCTGGAAGGAGTACTCCCCGACGCTATCTGTAAAAGGATTCAGACAAGATATATGCTTCCTTACCTGAAAGACGGAAACTGGGACGCAGGAATGGTGGCTGGCCTGAAAGCGACTTGTCAGCGGCTTGACGGTTCGATGGAAAATGACGCTCTCTCCGATTCAAGCGACGGTAGTTCATTTGATTTTATTCTTGCTATCCTCTGCTTTATGGCAATCGGTGGAGGTCTGGCTTTCTTTTCGGCACGTAAACAAAGCCGGTGTCCGAAATGTGGCAAACATCAATTGCAGAGAAGCGGAAGCACAGTCGTATCCCGGATTAATGGGGTGAAAACAGAAGATGTCACCTATATATGCAGAAATTGCGGACATACCATCATACGCCGCCAGCAAAGTTATGATAGTGACTACCATCACCGGGGAGGCGGCGGAGGCGGTCCGTTCATCGGCGGCTTTGGCGGAGGTAGTTTCGGAGGCGGTGGCGGTGGCTTTAGCGGAGGCAGCTTCGGCGGAGGAATGGGTGGCGGCGGCGGTGCCGGTTCTCGTTTCTAAAGAGAATAAGTAAAAAACAAATTATCAAATTCAATAAAAACAAGAAACATGAAAAAGTCAATTATTATCATCTTAGCCGTTGTGGCTATCCTTGTCATATGGGCAGTAAGTGTATATAATGGTCTGGTTACCATGGACGAAAATGTAAGTGGTCAATGGGCAAATGTAGAGACTCAATACCAACGTCGTGCTGACTTGATTCCTAACCTGGTAAACACTGTGAAAGGATATGCGACACATGAAAAGGAAACGCTGGAAGGAGTTGTTGCCGCACGTAGCCAGGCTACTCAAATCAAAGTAGACGCCGCCGACCTGACACCGGAAAAGTTAGCACAATATCAAAAAGCACAAGGTGCTGTAACATCAGCATTGGGCAAGTTATTAGCCATTACTGAGAATTATCCGGACCTGAAAGCTAACCAGAACTTCCTGGAACTTCAAGCTCAACTGGAAGGAACAGAAAACCGTATCAATGTAGCACGCAAAAACTTCAATGATGCTGCACAGGCTTATAATACCAATATCCGCCGCTTCCCAAAGAGCATCTTCGCCGGAATGTTCGGCTTCGATAAAAAAGCATACTTTGAAGCTGAGGAAGGAAGTGAGAAGGCTCCGAAGGTAGAATTCTAAAAAAAAGATTAGATAAAACACTTCTATATTAAGAGTTAAATTCATAGTCCTCATTACTATGAATTTAACTCTTAATTTTCTATTATTGTTCTCCTTTTCAAGAGAATATCCTAAAGTAAAAAAGTTAATGATTAACATTTACTAGTACCTAGTTGGCTGTACCAAAAAAAAACTGTACTTTTGCAGCCGTATACAAAATAATTCTATAACTCATGAGTAATCAACGATACATGATGCGTGGAGTAAGCGCATCGAAAGAAGATGTGCACAACGCCATCAAGAACATCGACAAAGGAATCTTCCCGAAAGCATTCTGTAAAATTATTCCCGATATATTGGGAGGTGACCCGGAATATTGCAACATCATGCATGCCGATGGTGCCGGAACCAAATCATCTCTTGCTTATATGTACTGGAAAGAAACGGGTGACTTATCTGTATGGAAAGGTATTGCACAGGATGCGTTGATTATGAATATCGACGACCTGCTTTGTGTAGGTGCTGTTGACAATATCCTTGTTTCTTCTACCATTGGACGTAACAAACTGTTGATTCCGGGAGAAGTAATCTCTGCCATCATCAACGGGACAGATGAATTGCTAGCCGAACTCCGTGAAATGGGCGTAGGTGTATATGCAACTGGTGGTGAAACAGCTGATGTCGGCGATTTGGTACGCACCATCATCGTTGACTCTACCGTAACCTGCCGCATGAAGCGTTCAGACGTTATCGACAATGCCAATATTCGTCCGGGTGACGTTATTGTCGGGTTGGCTTCTTACGGACAAGCTACTTACGAAAAAGAATACAACGGCGGTATGGGTAGCAACGGTTTGACGAGTGCCCGCCACGACGTATTCGGCAAATATCTTGCTGAAAAATATCCGGAAAGCTATGATGCTGCAGTGCCTGAAGAATTGGTTTATTCCGGCAAGTTAAAACTGACAGACAGCGTAGAAAATTCTCCGATTGATGCTGGTAAGTTAGTACTCTCTCCTACTCGTACATACGCGCCGGTAGTCAAGAAATTACTTGATGCATTGCGCCCGAAAATCCACGGAATGGTACATTGCTCCGGTGGTGCACAAACTAAAGTACTACATTTTGTAGAAAATGTACGCGTAGTAAAAGACAATCTTTTCCCTGTTCCTCCTTTATTCAAAACGATCCAAGAACAAAGCGGCACGGACTGGGCAGAAATGTATAAGGTATTCAATATGGGACATCGCCTCGAAGTTTACCTGTCACCGGAACATGCGGAAGAAGTAATTGCTATCTCCGAATCATTCGGTATCCCGGCACAGATTGTAGGACGTGTTGAAGCATGCGAGCAAACAGAATTAATCATTAAGAGCGAATTCGGAGAATTTAGATATTAAAGAATGGCAGACAATAGTACCATACTAGAAAAATTAGACGGACTCGTAGCCCGTTTTGAAGAAATATCTACCCTTATCACAGACCCGGCAGTGATTGCCGATCAGAAACGTTATGTCAAGTTGACTAAAGAATATAAGGAATTAGACGACTTGATGAAAGCAAGGAAAGAATATATCCAACTACTGGGTAATATTGAAGAAGCTAAAAATATCCTTGCCAATGAAACGGATGCTGAAATGCGCGAAATGGCGAAAGAAGAAATGGACAATAGCCAAGAGCGACTCCCGATGTTGGAAGAAGAAATCAAACTAATGCTTGTTCCTGCTGACCCGCAAGACAGCAAGAACGCTATTCTCGAAATCCGCGGAGGCGCAGGAGGCGATGAAGCAGCTATCTTTGCTGGCGACCTCTTCCGTATGTATGCCAAATTCTGTGAAACCAAAGGTTGGAAAATGGAAGTCTCCAATGCGAACGAAGGAACAGCTGGTGGATTCAAAGAAGTCGTTTGTAGTGTGACAGGCGATAATGTATACGGAATTTTAAAATACGAATCGGGAGTGCACCGCGTACAACGTGTTCCTGCTACTGAAACGCAAGGACGTGTTCACACTTCAGCCGCATCAGTGGCCGTGCTTCCTGAAGCGGAAGAATTCGATGTGGTCATCAACGAAGGAGAAATCAAATGGGACACCTTCCGAAGTGGTGGTGCCGGCGGACAGAATGTAAACAAGGTAGAATCCGGAGTACGCCTGCGTTACATCTGGAAGAACCCGAACACAGGCATCGCTGAAGAAATCCTCATCGAATGTACCGAAACACGTGACCAACCCAAAAACAAGGAGCGTGCCTTGGCCCGTCTCCGTACTTTTATCTACGACAAAGAACATCAGAAATATATCGATGATATTGCCTCTAAACGTAAGACAATGGTATCGACCGGAGACCGTTCAGCAAAAATACGGACTTACAATTATCCCCAGGGCCGCATCACCGACCACCGCATCAACTATACAATCTATAATCTGGCAGCCTTCATGGACGGAGACATCCAGGATTGTATCGACCATCTGATCGTAGCGGAAAACGCGGAACGCCTGAAAGAAAGCGAACTTTAAAAACGTGAAAAGTGGATGATCGAGAACCGTTTCTTAGAATAGTCAATAGTAAATTGTAAAATAGTAAATAACAAGATGGATAAGCAACAATTATTTGAAAACATAAAGCGCAAAAAGTCATTCCTTTGTGTAGGACTTGATACTGACATCAAGAAAATACCGGAACATCTGTTGAAAGAAGAAGATCCGATCTTCGCGTTCAACAAAGCAATCATTGACGCGACAGCTGATTTGTGTATCGCCTACAAACCCAATCTGGCTTTCTATGAAAGCATGGGCGTAAAAGGATGGATCGCATTTGAAAAGACAGTAAAATACATCAAAGATAACTATCCGGATCAATTCATCATCGCTGACGCAAAGCGTGGTGACATCGGAAATACTTCTGCAATGTATGCCCGCACATTCTTTGATGAATTGGATATTGACTCTGTAACAGTAGCCCCCTACATGGGCGAAGACAGCGTTACTCCGTTCCTTACTTATGAAGGCAAATGGGTAATCCTGTTGGCATTGACTTCCAACAAAGGATCTCATGACTTCCAATTGACAGAGGATGTAAACGGCGAACGTCTGTTCGAGAAAGTATTACGCAAATCACAGGAATGGGCTGGCGACGACCGCATGATGTATGTGGTAGGTGCTACTCAAGGACGTGCTTTTGAGGATATCCGTAAGATTGTCCCGAACCATTTCCTTCTCGTACCAGGCATAGGAGCACAAGGCGGTTCACTCGAAGAAGTTTGCAAATATGGTATGAACAGTACATGCGGATTGATTGTTAATTCTTCACGTGGTATTATCTACGTAGATAAAACAGAGAAATTTGCAGAAGCTGCCCGCACCGCCGCACAAGAAGTGCAGGCACAAATGGCTGAACAACTCAAAGCAATTCTCTGAAAAGAGAAAAAGGATCTCTAAAGAAAACGAATGCCTTACGAAAGAAAGATAATTAACGACCCCGTATTCGGGTTCATCAATATTCCAAAGGGGTTACTGTACGATATAGTACGGCATCCCCTTTTGCAGCGTCTTACCCGCATCAAGCAAGTAGGATTGTCATCTGTTGTGTACCCCGGTGCGCAACACACCCGCTTCCAACACTCCTTAGGTGCTTTTTATCTGATGAGTGAAGCTATCACCCAACTGACCTCCAAAGGCAACTTCATCTTTGATAGTGAAGCGGAAGCCGTACAGGCTGCCATCTTGTTGCATGATATAGGACACGGTCCTTTCTCGCATGTACTGGAAGACACGATTGTAAAAGGAGTCTCACACGAAGAGATTTCTCTCATGCTGATGGAACGGATGAACAAAGAGATGAACGGCCAGCTGAGTCTTGCCATCCAAATCTTCAAGGACGAATACCCGAAACGCTTTCTGCATCAACTCGTAAGCGGCCAACTGGACATGGACAGACTTGATTATCTTCGCCGCGACAGCTTTTACACAGGCGTGACAGAAGGTAACATCGGTTCTGCCCGAATTATCAAAATGCTTGATGTAGCGGATGACCGACTGGTAGTCGAATCCAAAGGGATCTATTCCATCGAGAATTTCCTCACGGCACGTCGCCTGATGTACTGGCAAGTATACCTGCACAAGACGTCCGTGGCATACGAAAAGATGCTGATTAGTACTCTATTGCGTGCCAAAGAACTGGCTTCACAAGGAGTGGAACTATTTGCATCACCCGCATTTCGTTTTTTCCTTTACAATGATACCAATCCTACGGAATTCTATAATAACCCCGACTGTCTGGAGAATTTCATCCAGCTGGACGACAACGATATATGGACAGCCTTGAAAGTGTGGAGCACCCACACAGATAAGGTACTTTCTACTTTAAGCACGGGAATGATAAACCGAAATATCTTTAAAGTGGAAATTTCGTCGGAACCTATTAGTGAGGACAGAAAAAAAGAATTAACTTTGCACATCAGCCAGCAATTAGGCATAACCCTTTCCGAAGCGAACTATTTTGTCTCTACCCCCAGCATCGAAAAGAATATGTATGACCCGGCAGATGACAGTATTGATATTATCTACAAAGACGGCACTATCAAAAATATTGCCGAAGCATCGGACATGCTGAACATCTCATTATTGTCCAAAAAGGTAAAGAAATACTATCTCTGCTATCAGAGATTACACAGATAAGTATAAAATATTCATGCAATAACACGGAAATCTGAAAAAAAAATCCGTTATTTGTGAACTAATTAAATTTTAAATTAAAGACATGGAGTTCTCGGCTAAGCAAATTGCAGCATTTATCCAAGGGGAAATCATTGGAGACGAAAACGCTACGGTACACACATTCGCTAAAATTGAAGAGGGAATGCCCGGAGCAATTTCTTTCCTGTCAAATCCCAAATATACACCTTACATCTACGAGACACAATCAAGCATTGTCCTGGTTAATAAGGACTTCACTCCCGAACACGAAATTAAAGCTACTCTTATCAAAGTAGACAATGCATATGAAAGTCTGGCCAAATTGCTCAATCTTTATGAGATGAGTAAGCCTAAGAAACAAGGTATAGATTCATTAGCTTTCGTTGCACCCAGCGCCAAAATTGGTGAGAACGTATACATCGGTGCTTTTGCCTATATCGGTGAAAATACCGTGATCGGAGATAATACTCAAATTTACCCGCACACTTTCGTTGGAGACGGCGTGAAAATAGGCAACAGTTGCTTGCTTTACTCCAATGTAAATGTCTACCATGATTGCCGCATAGGTAATGAATGTATCCTTCATTCGGGTGCAGTGATTGGAGCTGACGGATTTGGTTTTGCTCCCACTCCGAACGGATACGATAAGATTCCGCAAATCGGAATTGTTATTCTGGAAGATAAAGTAGATATAGGTGCTAACACGTGTGTAGACCGTGCTACAATGGGAGCTACGGTAGTACATAGCGGTGTCAAGTTGGACAACCTGATACAAATAGCACACAATGATGAAATAGGTTCGCATACCGTTATGGCTGCGCAAGCCGGAATTGCCGGTTCTACCAAAGTTGGTGAATGGTGTATGATCGGTGGCCAGGTAGGTATTGCAGGACATGCTAAAATAGGAGATAAAGTTGGATTAGGCGCACAATCAGGCGTACCGGGAGACATCAAGTCCGGTAGCCAGCTTATCGGAACTCCTCCTATGGAACTGAAGCAATATTTCAAATCATCCATTGCACAAAGAAGCCTGCCGGATATGCAGAAAGAACTGCGTAAGCTGCGCAAAGAAGTAGAAGAATTAAAACAACTATTAAATAAGTAACCAATGCTGAAACAAAAAACGCTGAAAGATAGCTTTTCACTGAGCGGGAAAGGTCTTCACACTGGACTTGATCTCACTGTAACCTTTAATCCGGCTCCGGACAATCACGGATATAAAATCCAACGCATTGACGTAGAAGGACAACCAACTATCGACGCAGTAGCTGACAATGTAACAGAAACCACCCGTGGTACTGTATTGTCGAAAAATGGAGTCAAAGTAAGCACCATCGAACATGGTATGGCAGCCCTTTACGCATTGGGCATTGATAACTGCCTGATCCAAGTTAACGGACCGGAATTTCCTATTTTAGATGGTAGTGCACAATATTACGTACAAGAAATAGAACGTGTAGGAACAGTAGAGCAAAATGCCGTCAAAGACTTTTATATTATCAAGTCTAAAATTGAGTTCCGGGATGAAACGACAGGTTCTTCTATTATTGTACTACCTGACGAGAATTTCAGTCTGAATGTACTGGTTTCTTACGATTCGACTATTATCCCGAATCAGTTTGCTACACTTGAAGATATGCATAATTTCAAAGACGAAGTGGCTGCCAGCCGTACTTTCGTCTTTGTTCGTGAAATAGAACCGTTGCTCTCTGCCGGATTGATTAAAGGTGGCGACCTGGACAATGCGATCGTAATCTACGAACGCAAGATGTCACAAGAAAGCTTCGACAAGTTGGCAGATGTGATGGGAGTACCTCACATGGATGCCGATCAGTTAGGCTATATTAATCACAAACCGTTAGTTTGGCCCAATGAATGTGCCCGTCACAAACTACTGGATGTCATCGGTGACCTCGCTTTAATTGGCAAACCGATTAAAGGTCGTATCATCGCTACTCGTCCGGGGCATACCATCAACAATAAATTTGCCCGTCAGATGCGGAAAGAAATCCGTCTGCACGAGATACAGGCTCCAAGTTACGACTGTAGCCGTGAGCCGGTAATGGACGTAAACCGTATCCGCGAATTGTTGCCTCACCGCTATCCTTTCCAACTGGTGGACAAAGTGATTGAAATTGGTGCCAACTACATTGTAGGTATTAAAAATATTACAGCCAACGAACCTTTCTTTCAGGGACATTTCCCACAAGAACCCGTTATGCCGGGAGTACTTCAAGTGGAGGCAATGGCACAAGTCGGAGGTTTGCTTGTCTTGAATTCCGTAGATGATCCTGAACGTTATTCTACCTATTTCATGAAAATAGATGGAGTGAAATTCCGCCAAAAAGTAGTGCCGGGAGATACAATCATCTTTCGTGTAGAACTGCTGGCACCTATCCGCCGTGGTATTTCTACCATGAAAGGATATGCATTTGTCGGCGAGAAAGTTGTTTGCGAAGCAGAGTTCATGGCACAAATAGTAAAAAATAAGTAATAATTGATATTTAAAAGCATGATAAGTCCTTTAGCGTATATCCATCCCGAAGCTAAGATTGGGGAAAATGTAGAAATTGCGCCTTTTGTATTTATAGATAAGAACGTAGTTATCGGCGACAACAATAAAATTATGGCTAACGCCAATATTTTATACGGTTCACGTATTGGTAACGGAAACACGATTTTTCCGGGTGCCGTTATCGGAGCCATTCCGCAGGATCTCAAATTTCGAGGTGAAGAATCGACAGCCGAAATCGGAGATAATAATCTGATTCGTGAAAATGTAACAATCAACCGTGGTACAGCAGCTAAAGGGCGCACGATTGTGGGAAATAACAATTTATTGATGGAAGGTGTACACGTAGCACACGACGCATTGGTTGGTAACGGATGTATCATCGGTAACTCTACCAAGATGGCAGGCGAAATCGTCATTGATGATAACGCGATTGTCAGCGCCAATGTATTGATGCACCAATTCTGTCATGTAGGCAGTCATGTAATGATTCAGGGCGGATGCCGCTTCAGTAAAGATATTCCTCCTTACATTATTGCAGGACGCGAGCCGATCGCTTTCAGCGGAATCAACATCATCGGCTTGCGCCGTCGTGGCTTCTCCAATGAAGTGATCGAAAGTATTCACAATGCATATCGTATCATTTACCAAAGTGGTTTGAACACGACAGAAGCATTGAAAAAAATAGAAGATGAATTCGAAAAGAGCCCGGAAATTAACTATATCATCGATTTCATCCGTAATTCAGAACGTGGTATTATTAAATAAACAGCTCAAAATAGTCATATTATGATATACAGATTTACTATCATATCTGATGAAGTTGACGATTTTGTCAGAGAAATACAAATTGATCCGGAAGCAACTTTTTATGACTTCCATGAAGCAATACTGAAATCAACAGGGTACGCAAACGACCAGATGACTTCTTTCTTTATCTGCGATGACGATTGGGAAAAAGAAAAAGAAGTAACCTTGGAAGAAATGGATGACAATCCGGAAATAGATAGCTGGGTGATGAAAGAAACTGCTATCAGCGAACTGGTTGAAGATGAAAAACAGAAACTGCTATATGTATTCGATTACATGACAGAACGTTGCTTCTTCATCGAACTATCCGAGATTATCACCGGAAAAGATATGAATGGCGCCAAATGCACCAAGAAATCAGGAGACGCTCCCAAACAAACGGTAGATTTTGAAGAAATGGCCGCTGCCGGAGGTTCTCTTGATTTGGATGAAAACTTCTATGGAGACCAAGACTTCGACATGGAAGATTTCGATCAGGAAGGATTTGACATAGGTGGTGACACTAGCAGCCCATACGAAGAAGAAAAATTTTAAGTATTAAATATCAAGTATTAGGTATTAATTGCTATGTAGTGTCAGGCAGTTAATACCTAATATTTTTTTACTCCCGTACGCTTTAATACTTAATACTTCTATACTTAATACTTAAAAATCTATGCCTACTCTCATTGTTCTTATAGGTCCTACAGGTGTGGGAAAAACGGAGTTGAGTCTACGCTTGGCAGAAACATTTCAGACAAGCATTGTATCTGCCGATTCGAGACAGCTTTATGCCGAATTAAAAATAGGCACAGCAGCTCCTACTCCCGACCAACTCAAACGTGTTCCACATCAACTGGTCGGCACGCTCCACCTTACAGACTATTACAGCGCTGCTCAATACGAAACAGAAGCACTGGATATTCTGGAGAAATTATTCGCGCAACACGCAGTCGTGATTCTCACAGGTGGCTCAATGATGTATGTAGACGCTATCTGTAAGGGGATTGATGACATTCCTACCGTTGATGCAGAAACCCGTCAACTCATGTTACAAAAATATGAGGAGGAAGGCCTTGAACAACTCTGCGCAGAACTTCGCCTGTTAGATCCGGAATATTACCGGATTGTAGATCTGAAGAATCCCAAGCGGGTAATTCATGCACTAGAGATTTGCTATATGACCGGACGCACTTATACTTCTTTTCGCACCCAACAAAAAAAACAGCGTCCTTTCCGTATTCTGAAAATCGGTCTGACTCGTGATCGGGAAGAACTTTATGACCGTATCAACCGCCGGGTAGACCAAATGATGAGGGAAGGATTATTGGAAGAAGTACGCTCCGTACTTCCCTATCGTCACCTCAATTCACTAAATACGGTAGGTTATAAAGAACTGTTCAAATATCTGGACGGAGAATGGGAACTCCCCTTTGCTATAGATAAAATCAAGCAAAACTCCCGCATTTATTCGCGTAAACAGATGACCTGGTTCAAAAGAGATGAAGAAATAAAATGGTTCCACCCGGAACAAGAAACGGAGATACTAGCGTACCTCCGTCAATCTTTATAACATTACATTTTGACAATATTTAGAAACAGAAGACATCTAAAATCTACTGCTATTTTCTTCAGATGCAGTTACTTTTATTGTTGAAGTGACTGTATCATTAACAGCACGAATAGACATTTGACGGGCTTGATATTCCTCTTTCACTAATAGATTTACTTCAATCACTCCATTCTTTCCCAGATGATTTTAATATATAAATGAAAAAACTCCCATAGCATAGATTTTCGTTTAATAGATTAGTGTTTTTTGTCAGCCTGTTCTACTTCCTTGATGAGCTGTTTCAATTTATCCAAGGAAATATCTTCCTCCTTAACCAAAGAAGAAACGGCATTCGGGTAAGAATTATTAAGATACTTCCTTCCTCTTCTTTTGCCGTTAATCCTTTCATATCTGCAACTTTGTTTGCTGCAAATAACGAAAAGTTTTAGTTCATAAACTAATTCATCTAGTTAATCAAACTAAAAATTATAGTTAAAAAGAAAAATCTACTATAAAACACCTGTGATACAGGTATGTTACATCTCTTTCAGCTCCACAGTTTATTGACTATAAAGTTGCCGATAAAGAACAAGTCTCCCATAAAAACAATGCTGAATACCAGAAAAGTGAAGCAAGTGCTCCACCGAGCTCCTCCATCCTCTTCGCCACGTTTGATACGAAGCAGGGAACTATGTAAACAATCACCTGCTATGAACAGTACAAACAAACTTGGTATCAAGTCACCCCATGACACCAACCACAGATTATCACCCTTCCCCATCAGGAACGTCAATGCCACGGCCAATAAGAAGACGGAAGCATATTGCAAATCTTTTCTTTTTGAATTCATAGTGGTAATGTTTAAAGTCCTTTTCACAAAGATATTGAATCTCACCCAATAATCCTTATCAAATCTATATAAAAATTGGTCAGGCTTTGTTGAATCTAAGTTTATTGTTACTTTTGCAAGTACGAATTAAAACCAAAACCGATTATAAACGCAGATGAAAAAGATCAGCATCACTTTATTACTCTGCCTTCTCTGTCTGACCGGAATGGCACAAGGACAAAAGGCACTTGATTTAAAAGATATTACCTCCGGACGTTTCCGCCCGGAAAATATTCAGGGAGTAATCCCTATGCCTGATGGCGAACACTACACACAGATGAACGCTGACGGCACGCAAATCATTAAATACTCTTTCAAGACAGGTGAGAAAGTAGAAGTGATTTTCGATGTAAATACTACACGCGAATGTGACTTCAAGAACTTCGACAGTTACCAATTCTCGCCCGACGGTCAGAAATTACTGATTGCTACTAAAACAACACCTATTTATAGGCATTCATACACAGCTGTACATTACATTTACCCTTTAAAACGAAATGATAAGGGCGTTACGACAAACAACATTATTGAACGGCTGTCTGACGGTGGACCTCAACAGGTCCCCGTCTTTTCTCCGGACGGTACCATGATCGCATTTGTCCGCAACAATAACATATTTCTTGTCAAGCTGCTTTACGGCAACAGCGAAAGCCAGGTCACAGAAGATGGCAAACAGAATTCTG
Organism: Bacteroides sp. 1001136B_160425_E2; assembly: GCF_015559655.1. NCBI lineage: Bacteria > Pseudomonadati > Bacteroidota > Bacteroidia > Bacteroidales > Bacteroidaceae > Bacteroides > Bacteroides sp. 1001136B_160425_E2. Next base: position 125,956 of record NZ_JADMQH010000009.1, read on the forward strand.
TAATCAACGGTATTCCTGACTGGGTGTATGAAGAAGAATTCGGCTTCAACCGTGCCTTGGAATTCAGTGCCGACAATACGCTGATTGCTTTTATCCGTTTCGACGAGTCGGAAGTTCCCTCCTACTCTTTCCCGGTATTTGCCGGGCAAGCACCCCGTATTGATGCCTTAAAAGATTATCCGGGCGAATATACATACAAATATCCGAAAGCCGGATATCCGAATTCGAAAGTAGAGGTACGTACGTATGATATCAAATCACATGTCACCCGTACAATGAAACTCCCATTGGATGCAGATGGATACATTCCGCGTATCCGCTTCACAAAGGATGCCAACAAATTGGCTATCATGACATTGAACCGTCATCAGGACCGTTTTGATCTTTACTTTGCCGACCCTCGTTCAACACTTTGCAAACTTATACTCCGCGATGAATCCCCTTATTATATTAAGGAGAATATTTTCGATAATATCCAGTTCTATCCGGAATATTTCAGTCTGCTTAGCGAGCGTGACGGTTACAGCCACCTCTATTGGTATAGCATGGGAGGTAATCTGATTAAAAAGGTTACTAACGGTAAGTTTGAGGTGAAAGATTTTCTGGGATACGATGAAGAAGATGGTTCTTTCTATTACACCAGCAATGAAGAGAGTCCTCTGCGCAAAGCTGTCTATAAAATAGATAAGAAAGGCAAGAAGACTAAACTATCCCAACAGGTAGGAACAAATACACCGCTCTTCAGCAAATCGATGAAGTATTACATGAACAAGTTCTCTAACTTGAATACTCCGATGCTGGTTACACTGAATGATAATTCGGGTAAAACACTCAAAACGCTTATTACCAATGACGGATTGAAACAAACATTGTCCGGATATGCTGTGCCACAAAAAGAGTTCTTTACTTTCCAAACCACAGATGGCGTGAAGTTGAACGGCTGGATGATGAAACCGGTTAATTTCTCCGCATCCCAAAAATATCCGGTACTGATGTATCAATATAGCGGTCCGGGCTCTCAACAGGTATTGGATACCTGGGGAATCAGTTGGGAAACTTATATGGCAAGCCTCGGTTATATAGTAGTATGCGTGGACGGTCGTGGCACAGGAGGTCGTGGAGAAGCTTTTGAGAAATGTACCTATCTGAAAATCGGAGTCAAAGAAGCCAAAGACCAGGTAGAGACTGCTTTGTATCTCGGCAAACAACCATACGTGGATAAAGATCGCATCGGAATCTGGGGCTGGAGCTACGGTGGCTACATGACCCTCATGAGTATGAGCGAAGGAACGCCTGTATTCAAAGCGGGAGTAGCAGTGGCCGCACCAACTGACTGGCGTTTCTATGATACGATTTACACCGAACGTTTCATGCGTACTCCGAAAGAGAACGCAGAAGGATATAAGGAATCATCAGCTTTTACCCGTGCTGACAAACTGCATGGAAACTTGTTGTTGGTGCATGGCATGGCAGATGACAATGTGCACTTCCAAAACTGTGCGGAATATGCCGAACAATTGGTTCAACTTGGAAAACAATTTGATATGCAAGTGTACACGAACCGCAATCATGGAATATATGGTGGCAATACCCGCCAACACTTATACACACGCTTGACCAACTTTTTCTTGAACAATTTATAATGACGGACAGAGTACGTAAGCCCGAATGGCTGAAAATTAATATCGGTGCCAACGAACGATACACCGAAACCAAACGGATTGTCGACTCCCACTGCTTACATACCATATGTAGCAGTGGACGTTGCCCCAATATGGGAGAATGCTGGGGAAAAGGAACTGCTACCTTTATGATCGGTGGTGATATCTGTACGCGCAGTTGCAAATTCTGCAACACACAAACCGGGCGCCCGCATCCGTTAGACGCAAACGAACCTACCCATGTAGCAGAATCTATCGCACTGATGAAGCTGGATCATGCTGTCATCACTTCCGTAGACCGGGATGATCTGCCGGATTTGGGAGCCGCACATTGGGCACGTACCATCCGAGAAATCAAAAGACTGAATCCACAGACAACAATCGAAGTGCTCATTCCTGATTTTCAAGGCAGGATGGAGTTGGTAGATTTGGTAATCGAAGCCCGTCCCGACATTATTTCACACAATATGGAAACCGTACGCCGCATTAGCCCGTTAGTACGCAGTGCGGCAAATTATGATACAAGTTTGCAAGTCATCAGACACATTTCCGAAAAGGGAGTTAAATCTAAAAGCGGTATTATGGTCGGACTGGGTGAGACCCCGGAGGAAGTCGAAACATTGATGGATGATCTATTAACAACCGGTTGTCAGATTCTTACCATAGGCCAATACCTGCAACCGAGTCACCGGCATTATCCCGTTGCGGCATACATCACTCCGCTGCAATTTGCAAAATATAAAACTGTAGGTTTAGAGAAAGGATTCAACATCGTAGAAAGCGCTCCCCTTGTCCGCTCCTCCTACCACGCAGAGAAACATATTCGTTAGCAAACAAAACACATACACGATTTGTTTTATAGATAGAACCGACAAATAAACATAAATATAGAGATGGCTCATAAAGGAATACTTTCTTCCGCATTTAATATGTCGCTGGGTTTTATCCCCGTTATTATTTCCATTTTATTGTGTGAACTTATAACGCAAGACACGGCTATTTACATCGGTACAGGCATAGGTATTGTAGGTATATACCTTTCTTATCGACGTAAGGGAATGTTAATTCCAAATTTTATCCTCTATATAGCAACCGGAGTGCTGGCACTATTGTCCTTGGCAGCTCTTATTCCCGGTGATTATGTTCCTCCCGGTGCACTTCCACTTACGCTGGAAGTCAGTATTCTCATTCCGATGTTGAGTCTTTACATGCATAAGAAAAGGTTTATCAACCATTTTTTAAAACAGATAGGCTCTTGTAACAAACGTTTATATGCACAGGGAGCCGAAGCCGCCGTTGTATCCGCACGTATTGCTTTGATCTTCGGTATATTGCATTTTATTATAATCAGCATTACCATCGTTTTTCAAGATCCGTTGAGCAAGACGAGTACGTTTGTACTCTATAAAGTATTGCCCCCTACCGTTTTTCTAATGAGTATCCTGTTCAACCAGATAGCCATCCGTTTCTTCAATCACTTAATGTCACACACAGAATATGTTCCTATTGTAAATACCAAAGGAGACGTGATCGGGAAAACACCTGCAATAGAAGCAGCTAATTATAAAAATGCATACATCAATCCGGTGATAAGAATTGCCATATCCACTCACGGAATGTTGTTCCTTTGCGACAGGCCATCAACAGCCATCCTAGACAGAAGCAAAGTAGATATTCCCATGGAATGTTATCTCCGCTACGGAGAATCTCTGGAAGCAGGCGCCACTCGCTTAATCAACAATGCTTTCCCCCATGAAAAAGGTATCAAGCCTGAATTCAATATCGTTTATCACTTCGAGAATGAAGTGACCAACCGTCTTATCTATCTATTCATTGTCGATATCAAAGATGATTCTATCCTTTGTACCCCCCGCTTTAAAAACAGTAAACTTTGGAGTTTCAAACAGATAGAGGAAAACTTAGGAAAAGGCTTCTTCAGCAGCTGTTTCGAAGATGAATATGAACACCTGAAAGGAGTTATTTATATAAGAGAAAAATACAGGGAATCTTAGATAAATCGGGCACGTGCCCTTTCCAGTCCTTCACTGTACGCGTCTGTATATATTCTCCTTCACAAGTAATATTGGCAGCGATACAGAGCTTTGTTTGAGGACGGCAATTCAACAAAATATCTTCTATCATCTTATGATTCCGGTAAGGCGTCTCAATGAAAAGCTGCGTCTGATTTTCAGCGTACACGCGCTGCTCCAGTGTCTTCAGCTTCTTGGCACGCTCTCCCGGCTCAATCGGCAGATAACCATGAAACGCAAAACTCTGCCCGTTAAAGCCGGAAGCCATCACGGAAAGGATAATGGAAGAAGGTCCGACCAAAGGAACCACTTTTAACTTTTTACGCTGTGCGATGGCAACCACATCCGCTCCCGGATCAGCTATTGCCGGACAACCAGCTTCGGAGATAACCCCCATTGAAGCTCCACTCACCAAAGGTTGCAAATAACCGGAAATATCATCAGGGGAAGTATGCTTGTTCAACGGATAAAATGTCAATGCATCAATATCAATCTCCCGGTCTACCTTTTTCAGGAAACGACGGGCAGAACGAACATCTTCGACTATAAAATATCGGATACCGGAGATAATCTCCTTATTATAAGAAGGCAATACCTTTTCAATAGATGTATCACCTAACGTCACGGGCAATAAATAGAGGGCAGTTTCCACTTTTAAATTGAGGCTATACTTTTAATATTAAAAATCAAATAAGGTCTTGAGCGAAGCTAATTAAAAATTGAGAAATGTAACTGTTTAGGAAGCCAGGTAGTTGGATTCACTTAACATCTCATGGTAATCAGTAAATTCCAGGAGATCTTTCAGTTTCATGTCCTTATGCTTTTTCATATAAGAAGCGATGATTCTTGCTCCCATCCATGTTCCGATCAATGCCGGAGCTTGAGCACCCAACATATCGACAGCAGGAGCGGGCTTCATATAATAGCGGATCACCATCGGGTCTCGTGCATGCAGATGATCGTTGGTACAGATATAATTCCATATCTCCTTTTCATTCTCCTTACACCAGTCGCTCTCCTCCTTGGAATATCCCATCGCTTCGCCGATATCACTATATCCCAATAAGTTCTGCACTACGTAATGGATTTTTCCGGAGTGCATCATCAAGTCAATCAAACAAGTACCTTCATGATAGTTCATTCCGTAACGGCTCAAAAGATAAAAAGCAAAACAATCCGGCACAATTCGTTCCGGACGCATCGAACGACATTGATAATCGTAATAGAAACGCTTATAGAGAGGATAATCTTCCCCCATATATTTATCAAGACTGATCCCTAATAAAGAATCCACCAAAATAATAGATTCGTTGAAGGCAGACACTTGCGAATAGATAAACGGCACTTTCGTATCAGGCACTTCCTTCTTCAGTTTCCGGAATCCTTTGTTAAGTCCTTTTTCCACCTCATCCAGATTAGGATACTTTGCTTCCACGTCGCTAAGCAAACGGACTAAAGTTGTATCCGAATAGAATTTCTGCAGACGTTGCGAAATAGTATCATCTTTTACCGTACCAATAGACAATACATCCTCAATCAGGATTTTCGTCGGCATACGATAGTCCATCGTCAACTTCTGCATAGCAGAAAAGCTGTTAGAGCGAACGTATTCGCTCAACAGCTTATCATATCTTAGAACAGAAATCTCCTCTTCCTTCTGCTCCGTACCCTTTCCTGTGCTTATCCCGCAGGAGGTGAAAAGCATACTAAATAATATAATAAGAAGAGAGATCCGTAGTTTCATAATCTTTTATCCGTAAATGATGTTACCATTTTCGTCCATATACTCGTCGAGTCCTTTCTCGTAAGTAGCCATGGCACGAAGACTCATACCTACGCTGGAGAATCCGCCGTCATGGAATAAGTTCTGCATAGTCACCTTACGGGTAAGATCGGAGAACATCACGATGCAATAATCGGCACATTCGTCAGCCGTAGCATTTCCGAGCGGAGACATACGGTTGGAGAAATCAAACAGTTTATCCATACCTTTCACGCCCGAACCGGCAGTAGTAAATGTAGGAGACTGTGAGATAGTGTTCACACGCACGCTATGTTCGCGTCCATAGATGTAACCGAAGCTGCGTGCAATAGATTCCAGCAATGCCTTTGCATCTGCCATATCGTTGTAGCCATAGAAAGTACGCTGCGCGGCCACGTAGCTCAAAGCAACGATAGAACCGTAATCAGCAATAGCATTCAATTTTTTAGCCGACTGAATCATTTTGTGGAATGAAACAGCTGAAATATCCAATGTCTTATCCAACATTCCATAGTCAAGGTCATCGTAAGTACGTTTCTTGCGCACGTTGGGAGACATACCGATAGAGTGGAGTACAAAATCAATTTGTCCACCCAGTATATCCATGGAGGTTTTGAATACATTTTGCAAATCTTCTACACTGGTGGCATCTGCCGGAATAACCTGGCAATTCAATTTTTCGGCCAAAGCATCGACTTCTCCCATACGGATAGCCATCGGAGTATTTGATAATGTAATAGTTGCACCTTCTTCTACGGCACGCTCTGCCACCTTCCAGGCAATAGACTGATCGTTCAAAGCACCGAAGATAATACCTCTTTTTCCTTTCAACAAGTTGTAACTCATATCTTTTAATAGTTAAATTTTGTGCAAAGATAGGAACTTTCTGCATAAAAACACGAGAAGTGTGCAAATAATAGACAGAAATGACAAAAAATACACGTATTCTATCAATTAGTCCACATCCTCTTGGGGTTTGCCACCTATCTTTGCAACCGATAATTAAGAGGTTTTTTCATAATATTTATTTAAGGTTAGAATTAGGTTAACATGAATTCGTCTTATTCCTCTCCTGCAGGCTGCCTGCGACAGATCGCCTGCGGAAGGACATAAGAATTATGAAATCGCCCTCATTAATCATCACCCAACTACCAAGAAAAACAATAGATGTATAACCCTATAGAAATAAGTTACTAAATGAACACATTGACAAAAAGACTCTTCTGGATAGTCCTATGCTGTTTACCGTTTATCTCATCAGGATGTAAACAAAGCAAGACTGTCATAAAAGAGAGCTCCATCAGTGACGCTCTTTACCAGAATCTACCTTTTGAAATGCCCAAAGTACAGCAACCGGTTTTTCCTGCTTACGAGGTAAACATTGAGAAATTCGGAGCCAAAGGCGATGGTCTGTTCCTGAATACAAAAGCAATCAACGATGCCATTAAAGAGGTGAATCAGCGCGGAGGGGGGAAAGTGATTATCCCGGAAGGTATCTGGTTGACAGGACCTATCGAACTATTGAGCAACGTGAATTTATATACGGAACAGAATGCATTGGTGCTTTTCACCGGTGATTTTGAGGCATATCCTATCATTGCCACTTCTTTTGAAGGATTGGAAACCCGTCGTTGCCAATCGCCTATTTCCGCACGCAATGCAGAGAATATCGCTATCACAGGATACGGCACATTTGACGGAAACGGCGACTGTTGGCGTCCGGTAAAAAAAGGCAAACTGACTGCTTCACAATGGAAAAAACTGGTAAACTCGGGAGGTGTTCTCGACGAAAAACAAGAGATATGGTACCCCACAGCCGGTTCACTGAAAGGTGCAATGGCTTGTAAAGATTTCAATGTACCCGAAGGGATCAATACAGACGAAGAATGGGCTGAAATCCGTCCGTGGTTGCGTCCGGTGCTGTTAAGCATCGTCCAAAGCAAGAAGGTGCTGCTGGAAGGTGTTACTTTCAAAAACTCACCAAGCTGGTGTCTGCACCCCTTGTCCTGCGAAGATTTCACAGTAAATAATATCATGGTCATCAATCCTTGGTATTCCCAGAATGGTGACGCCATCGACTTGGAATCTTGCAAGAACGCGCTGATTATTAATAGTGTATTCGATGCGGGAGATGATGCAATCTGTATTAAATCCGGTAAAGATGAAAACGGACGCCGTCGCGGTGAACCTTGCCAGAACGTTATTGTGAAAAATAATACGGTACTGCACGGACACGGCGGATTCGTAGTAGGTAGTGAAATGTCGGGTGGCGTGAAGAATATCTATGTGGAAGACTGCACATTTATGGGCACAGACGTAGGCTTGCGCTTCAAGAGCACTCGCGGACGTGGCGGTGTGGTAGAAAACATCTACATTAATAATATCAACATGATTAACATTCCGAACGAACCGTTGTTGTTCGACTTGTTCTACGGCGGAAAAGGTGCCGGCGAAGAATCGGAAGAGGATTTGCTGAACCGCATGAAGACAAGTATTCCTCCGGTAACGGAAGAAACACCCGCTTTCCGCAATATTCATATCTCTAATATTGTTTGCAGAGGTTCGGGACGTGCCATGTTCTTCAATGGTTTGCCGGAAATGCCGATCAGCAACATTACCGTTAAGAATGTCGTGATGACAGAAGCTACGGATGGCGTTGTTATCAGCCAGGTTGACGGAGTTACTTTGGAGAATGTATATGTGGAATCATCCAAAGGCAACAATATATTAAACGTCAAAAATGCTAAGAATCTGACCGTAAACGGGAAAGTTTATGAAGAACTGGGAGCGAAAGAAGAAATTTTAAGTCTCAAATAAAGTTCATCGCATAGAAAACCACAATATCATTATATAGAGTAAAAAGCTCAAATAGCAGACTATAATCTTTTCAAAAGATAGACAGTCTGCTATTTTTTTCTGTTACTTTTGCAAGGAGAAATACGACGTATAATTTCAGCCTTAGAAAATCATGAAGAAGAATCTTTTTATTTTTACTTTCCTTTTAGGAGTTTTCAGTCTGTCTGCCCAAGCGCAGAAACAGGAGAAAACCATCACAGTTGAAGTACAAAACAACTGGCATCAGGCCAAAGCGGATGCTCCGGTTGTTATCAATCTGCATGAGTTGCACGCTGGCTTCAAAGTTAAATCTGCCATTGTCATGGAAGGAATAAAGGAAATTCCTTCGCAGCTGGACGATTTGAACAGAGACCGCAAGATGGACGAACTAGTCTTTGTGACCGACCTTCCTGCTCACGGCAGAAAAATATTCCAGGTTACACTCTCTTCGGAGAAAAGTGCAAAGACTTATCCGGAACGAGTTTATGCCGATATGTTTATAGTAGACAATCGGAAAGGCAAACATCAACGGGTACAGGCTATCACCGTTCCCGGCACCAGCAATATATACAGCATGGTACGTCCTCACGGTCCGGTTCTGGAATCGGAGCTGGTGGGATATCGTCTTTATTTCAATGAGAAACAGACACCGGATATTTACGGTAAGTTCAACAAAGGGCTGGAGATCAAAGAATCGCAGTTCTACCCGACAGATGAGCAGTTAGCTAAAGGATTCGGAGACGATGTACTTCGTGTGTTCGACAGCTGCGGACCGGGCGCATTGAAAGGTTGGGACGGACAAAAGGCAACGCATATCACTCCGGTGGACACTCGTACAGAACGTATCATCTCTTACGGACCGGTGCGGGTGATTGCAGAAATTGAAGTGACCGGATGGAAATATCAGGATCAGGAACTGAATATGATGACACGCTACACGCTTTATGCCGGACATCGCGATCTCCATATCGAAGCATTCTTTGACGAACCGCTCGATAAAGAAGTTTTCTGTACAGGTGTGCAAGACATCGTGGGTACTTCCAAGTCTTTCTCCGACCATAAAGGACTCGTGGGAAGCTGGGGAACCGACTGGCCGGTAAACGACACCGTGAAATATGCTAAAGAAACTGTAGGGCTGGGCACTTGTATCCCTCAACGTTATGTGAAATCGGAAGAAAAGGATAAAGCCAATTTCCTTTATACAATTACCGCTCCGGGAAATAAATATTTCCAATATCACACTACTTTCACCTCGATGAAAGAGACATTCGGATATAAAACGCCGGAAGCATGGTTTGCTCATCTCCGCGAATGGAAAGAAGAGCTGGCTCATCCGGTGACAGTGAAAATAAAAGATGACCGCACCAATAAATAGGGCAGATACAAATACAACTAAACAAAAATTACGAGGTATCTACCAATTTTTCTATGACTCTGCACAAATATTCCTCCTTGTGCAGAGTCTTTTTATTTACCTTTGCCATCAGATAAAACCAACGAATCATATCTATAAAATAATCTATCTATAACATGAAACGATTGACACAGACTTTAGCCTTTTGCTTATTTACGGTTTTCACCGCAGTAGCACAGAAGAACTATGTATCTGAAGTATGGGTTTCCGACCTCGGAAACGGTAAATACAAAAATCCGGTGCTTTATGCCGACTACTCCGACCCGGACGCTTGCCGCGTAGGAGATGATTTCTATATGACTTCATCCAGTTTCAACTGTTTGCCGGGATTGCAAATCCTTCATTCCAAAGATTTAGTCAACTGGACAATCATCGATGCCGCAGTTCCCAATGCCCTCCCTCCTATCGAAACTCCGGAACGGCCGGAACACGGTAATCGTGTCTGGGCTCCGGCTATCCGTCATCACAACGGTGAGTTTTATATCTTTTGGGGAGATCCTGATCAGGGAGCTTTTATGGTGAAAGCCAAAGATCCGAAAGGTCCGTGGAGCGAACCGGTCTTGGTGAAACCTGGAAAAGGTATTATTGACACTTGTCCGTTCTGGGATGAAGACGGAAAAGTATATATGGTACACGCATACGCAGGAAGCCGTGCCGGACTGAAAAGTGTAATCACTATCTGCGAACTGAATGCGGAAGCAAATGCAGCGATCACTCCTTCTCGTATTATCTTCGACGGTCACGAAGCACATCAGACTTGCGAAGGTCCTAAAATGTATAAGAGAAACGACTATTATTATATCTTTCATCCGGCCGGTGGTGTACCGACTGGCTGGCAGGTCGTACTACGTTCTAAAAACATCTACGGTCCTTACGAATGGAAAACAGTACTCGCGCAAGGTAACTCTCCAGTCAACGGTCCTCACCAGGGTGCATGGGTGGATACTCCTACCGGAGAAGACTGGTTCCTCCATTTTCAGGATGTCGGCGCTTACGGACGCATTATGCATCTCCAACCCATGAAATGGGTAAATGACTGGCCTGTTATCGGTATTGATAAAGACGGTGACGGCTGCGGCGAACCTGTTTTGACTTACAAGAAGCCGAATGTAGGTAAGACATATCCTATCTGCACTCCACAAGAAAGTGACGAATTCGACGGATATACACTTTCTCCGCAATGGCAATGGCACGCTAACATCAATGAGAAATGGGCCTATTACGCAGGCGACAAGAGTTATGTGAGGTTATATTCTTATCCGGTTTTAAAAGAATATAAGAATCTGTGGGATGTAGCCAACCTGCTCTTGCAGAAAACTCCTTCTGATAATTTCACCGCAACAATGAAACTTACGTTCAGCCCTAACCCTAAACTTAAAGGTGAACGCACCGGACTTGTTGTTATGGGCAGGGATTATGCCGGAATAATTCTGGAAAATACAGATAAAGGACTAGTGTTATCTCAAGTTGAATGTAAAAGAGCGGATAAAGGAAAACTGGAACAGGCAAATGCTTCTGTTGATCTTTCTCAAAATACGGTTTACCTGAAAGTTCGCTTCAGTTGTGATGGCAAGAAGATCAAGGGTAGTGAAGGCGGACATGACCTCATTGCGATGTGTCATTTCAGCTACAGCCTCGATGGAAAGAAGTATGAATCATTGGGTAATCCTTTCCAGGCAAAAGAAGGACAATGGATCGGCGCTAAGGTCGGTATGTTCTGCACACGTCCTGCCATCGTTACTAACGACGGAGGATGGACAGATGTAGACTGGTTCCGTATCACCAAGAAGTAAAGACATTCTCCCCCCAACAAAAAACAATAGTCAAAACAAGAAGGAGGCTGAATAATCCGGAATCAGCCTTCTTCCTTTCCTAATAGCATCATCGCATCTTCTGCGTATTTCTTCCCCACAGGCAGACTTTTCCCGCTTTTTACCAAAACCACTTCGGAGCGTGAGAATTTAGCTACTCTTTTTTTCGGAACCAGAAAAGAACGATGTATACGGATAAATTCTCCTTGGGGGAGCTGTTCCTCAAGGCTTCTCAATGTGATTTTGGAAAGTACCGTCTTGCCATCGGTGCCATGTATCTTGACATAATTATCTATCGATTCAATATAAAGAATGGTATCTATGGAAATAGTCACATTTTTATACTCAACTTTCAACACCAACTGTCGAGAAGCAGCCTCCGATACACTGAGCAAATCGTGCATCTTAAGCCACTGCTCCGCCTTCTGCACAGCACGATCGAAGCGGTCATAAAAATAGGGTTTGTGCAGGAAGTCAACAGCATTCACTTCAAAACCTTCAAGGGCATAATGAGCGTATGCGGTAGTAAATATCAGGCAGCAAGACAAAGGCAATTCACGTGCCAGTTCAATACCCGATATCCCATTCATCTCAATATCGAGAAACACGATATCCGGTTGCCACTCACGGACGCGCTGCATACCCAGCCGGGGAGAACTGTATGTCTCGATCTGCAAATCTCCCCGTCGTCGGCAATACTGACTGATAATGTTCAGCGCAATAGGTTCGTCATCTATAGCAATACATTTCATCATAAAGGTGCACATTTAAGTTCAAGCCGGACATGGAACGTGTTGTCCCTACTGCATCCTAAATCCAGTCGGTGACGACCGGGATAGAGCAAGGACAAACGCTTGCGGCAGTTTTCAATCCCCATTCGTTTGGAGTTCTTCACATTACGTTCAAAAACGGAATTCGCCACTTCAAAGCAGAGCGTATCGTCCTTTTGATCCAAGTGAATGCGAATGAAACAAGGCTCGTTGGACGAGATGCCATACTTGAAAGCATTCTCCACAAAAGTAATCAGCATCATAGGCGGAACGGACATTTCGGGCGATTCGACCTCGTAACTAAAAGATACATCTGCAAACTCATTCAGACGCAACTTCTGAAGATCAATATATTGGCTGATATATTCCACCTCCTCAGATAGAGAGATAAACTCATGGTTGGCATTATTGTACATATACTTCGTCAAGTTTATGAATTGTTCCAATGTGGTTTCAGTCTTGTCGGAATGCATAATCAATAGCCCATAAATCGTATTGAGCGTATTAAAAAGAAAATGCGGATTGATTTGTGCCTTATAAAGCGCCAGTTCCGCTTTGTTGCGTTCATATTCTACTTCCTCGCGTGCCAATCGCTGGCGGTACGCTTCATTCAGCATCCCCACGGCAAAACAAAATATCACCACGACAATGTAATGCAGCCATACTGCTTGTTGATTCTGCCTCACCCCCCAAATCAGATATGAATAAAGTTCACGTTCATGTTGGTTGATATGATAGAGCGGTGATGTAATTTCGTAAGATGAGAAAAAGAAAGTTATCAGCAGGGAAGCAGCAATAGCCGCAAGAGCATAAATACGCTGCCTGCCCGCATGAAACAGCCGGGGGATAACGAAATACTTATAAACAAAGTAAGTGATATACAGCCAACCGATGAATGAACTGAAGAACACAGGATACGTGCCCCACCATCGTTCCACCGGAAAAACAAGTATCATCAGCGGCAGAAAAATGAGGCAAAAGGCAAGGTCGATGTAACGGGACACATTCTTCATCTTCAATGAAAATTTTATTTATGCTGCTCAAACAGCCAGTCCTGTACGCCCTCAATACCATAAGAAACAAACCACGTAGCCCGGTGATTTCCACCTGTGAGGTGGGTAAACAGCAAATGATTCCCCTCGGCACGCATCTTATTTGCCTCCTCGGAAAGTTGTTCGACAGGAAGTGTCATATCCCACGTGGCTTCTGAAACAGTGTTGCCTTGATTACGCCACAACTCAACAGCCTGGCCTTGCAGCGTATTGGATGAATGGTCACCTTCACAGGAGATAATCCAAATGTTCTGCTTGTCGAGTGGCCCCATCAACTCCGGGTTCCACTTGCCCGCCACAAGTAATGCTCCGGCAAAAAGGTCAGGTTCCTTCAGCATCATCACGATAGAAGACATACAGCCCATAGACTGCCCACTGGTATAGATACGGGTAGAGTCGATGGAATAACGCGTTTGAAGATCTTTCAGCAAAGCGATAGTAGCATCAAGGTGGTGGCTGTAATTCCAGTTATCATCTACCGTGATGAAAGGATATTCGGGAGCCACGACAATACACTTGTGGCGTGCCTGTGCCTCCGGCTCTGCCCACGATGTGGCACCATTCCCCTGGTAAAGCGTCTGTGTGACAGGACCACTTGCCACACCGGCATCGTGAATGAATAGCACCAGCGGATATTTCTCTTCAGGATTATAATCTTCGGGGATATATATATTATAAGGTAACACCTGACCAGTATAAGGACTGACAAATTCTTCCTGTTTGAAATCATCTGCCACGAGACATTTCTCCACAGTACTTTCTATAGGCGTTTCACTTGCCTTATAAATCTTTCCTTGGACGGTTTTGATATTCCTGGTTTGTACTACCACGGCATTGCCCGGATATTCATCATCGCCACCTGTACTCCATCCGGCACGTAGTCCGGGACCACCCTGCATCCGGTCACGCTCTTTTTTCTTCTCCATATCTGCTTCTGTAGGTTGTTTGGGCTGTGCGTTGAGATCTACTTCAACTTTCACTTCGATAATTACATAGCGACCGTTCACACCTACCTCCGCTCTTTCTGGTACAGTATTGGCATAGATACGCGTTACCTCTTTTCCCTCTACCCGATAACTGTCTGTAGTAAGACTCTTGTTACTGATAGGTACATCATATTCCAATATAACGGTTGCCACCTTACGTCCGTCACCCAATACCCGGCTAATAGCCGTCACAGACTCCACGTGTTCAGGATTTACAAAGTTGTTCTGTGCTTGTACCAGACCGAAAAATACGGCCAGCACTACAGTAATAATTGCTTTTTTCTCCATAATCATAACATTTACATTAATCTCATTGATTGAATGACACAAAGATAATGTGAACCAAACGCAACGAAACTTACTTCAAATTGCCAAGGCGCAACTTATCTTATGCAAAGATACACCTTTTTCTGCAGAAAGAGGACTCTGCAGGAAGATGTCTGCCCCCGAAATCAAGCCATTCGTCCCCACATTTTCACCGTTTACCCCCACATCCTTATTTATATACAGCACAGCCCACTCTGTTTCCTTACTTTTGTGTCTGACATATAGAAACCCAAATAAGAAACGGATATATCAGAGAATATGAAAAAGAGAATGCTTCCAGCCCTGTTTGTGGGGCTGACACTGTGCGCCTGCCACCAATCACCGGCTACACAAGAGAGTGCGAACTACAAAACTATGACTGTAAAACGAGAAGACCGGACACTGCTGTCTGAATACACCGCTACACTTGCCGGACAACAAGTAGTAGAGATACGCCCGCAAGTGAACGGACTCATCACACACATCTGCATTAGTGAAGGTGAAAACGTACATCGTGGACAAGTACTGTTCATCATCGACCAAGTGCCTTATCGTGCAGCACTGGCAGAAGCAGAAGCCAACGTGAAAAGTGCCGAAGCACGGCTTGCTACCGCTCAATTGAACATGGAAAGCACAAAAGTATTACGCGAAAAGAACGTAGTACAAGATTACGACCTCAGCACCGCCCGCAACGATCTTGCTGCCGCCGAAGCCACACTCGCTCAGGTACGTGCGCAAGAGGTAAACGCTCGCAACAACCTTTCTTATACAGAGGTGAAAAGCCCCGTAAACGGTGTGACAGGTATGATTGCTTATCGTATAGGAGCATTGGTGAACAGCAACATCGCCGAACCCCTCGTCACAGTTTCGGATAACAGCCAAATGTATGCTTATTTCTCGCTCACCGAGAGTCAAGTAATTGCTCTAATAGAAGAGTATGGTTCACTCGACAAATTCATCAAGCAAATGCCTGAAGTAGAATTACGCATGGCTAGTGGCAAGATGTATGCAGAGAAAGGGCGCATCAGTGCCGTAAGTGGCATAGTCAGCAGTGGAACTGGAGCTGTAACACTCCGTGCCGATTTTCCGAACGGAAAAAACCTGCTTCGCGACGGTGGCAGTGGAACGGTCATCCTACCGAACATAAGGGAGAATTGCATCGTCATTCCACAGGGAGCCACCTATGAATTACAGAACCGCATCTTTGTCTACAAAGTTGTCGACGGTAAGGCACAGGCCACCCCCATTACTGTCTTCCGGCTGAACAACGGCATAGAGTATGTAGTGGAAACAGGCTTGCAGCAAGGAGACGTGATCATTGCCGAAGGTGCCGGCCTAGTACGTGAAGGCGCAATTGTCAATCCCCAAAACGGAAAGGAGTAAATCATGACCGTCAAGACTTTCATCGACCGCCCGATACTTTCGGGTGTCATTTCCGTAGCTATCATCATCGTTGGACTTATCGGACTGAGTCAGTTGCCGGTAGAGCAGTTTCCCGACATTGCACCACCCACAGTGCGTGTCTCCGCCACCTATACCGGAGCCAATGCTGAAACAGTGATGAAGAGTGTAATCACACCACTTGAAGAACAATTGAACGGTGTGGAGAATATGATGTACATGACTTCCACCGCCACCAATACCGGCTCAGCTTCCATCAGTGTCTATTTTCGCCAGGGTACTGACCCCGACATGTCAGTAGTGAACGTACAAAACCGGGTAGCATCAGCACAAGGATTACTTCCGGCAGAAGTCACAAAGTCAGGTATCACCGTACGCAAACGTCAGAGCAACTCGCTGAAAGCCTTGTCGCTCTACTCACCGGACGATAGCTACGATGCCAACTTCCTGACAAACTACATGAAAATCAATATCGAACCGCGCCTGTCTCGTATCGCCGGTGTAGGTGACGTGAATATCTGGGGAGCCAGCTACTCGTTGCGCATCTGGCTTGATCCGTTACAAATGGCCCAATACGGTCTGATGCCCTCGGACATCGCAACAGTGCTGGGCGAGCAAAACGTGGAGTCGCCTACGGGCACGCTCGGTTCAGAGTCGGCAAACACGTTCCAGTATGTACTGAAATACAGGGGACGCTATGAGGACGAGACAGACTACGAGAATATGGTCATTCGTTCTCTGCCTAACGGCGAAGTACTACGCCTGAAAGACGTGGCACGTATCGAACTCGGCGCGGAGAACTATGCCATGCTCAGCCAGACAAGCGGACATCCGGGAGCTAACTGCATGATGGCACAGACCTCCGGTTCAAATGCCAATGAAATCATCAAGGAAATTGACGATGTAACCGCGGACATCTCCGCCTCCTTGCCCAAAGGCATGATACTGACCGACATTACGAGCACAAAGGACTTTCTCGATGCCTCTATCGCCAATGTAGTGGAAACACTATTTGTCGCCATTGTTCTGGTAGTGCTGGTGGTCTATCTCTTCCTGCACGATTTGCGGGCAACCCTCATTCCCTCACTCGCCATCATTGTATCACTGGTAGGAACATTCGCTTTTATCTATGTTGTAGGATTCAGCCTGAACCTGCTGACACTTTTTGCCCTCGTGTTAGTTATAGGTACAGTAGTAGACGATAGCATCGTTGTAGTGGAAGCCGTACAGGCACGGTTTGACGAAGGTTACACCACTGCCTACCACGCCACAGTGGATGCCATGAGCGGACTAACTTCAGCACTGATAACCACGACCATTGTCTTTATGGCAGTATTCATCCCCGTAAGTTTCATGGGTGGGACGACAGGAGTATTCTACACACAATTCGGATTGACAATGGCGGTCGCTGTTGCGATCTCGCTACTCAATGCCATGACGCTCAGTCCAGCCCTCTGCGCCCTGATTATGCGTCCGCGTGTAAGCATGGAGAACGACGGAAAGCTTGGTTTCTCCAACCGTTTCCATTACGCCTTCGACCGCTCATTCCGCCATGTGCAACAAAAATATATGAGAGGTGTTTCTTTTCTATTCCGTCACAAAGGTATTGCCGTAGGCAGCATCATGGTGGCATGCGTGGCACTGGTCGTGCTAATGCATACCACTAAAACGGGACTTGTGCCTCAAGAGGATATGGGCACTATCAACGTGAACGTTCAAACCGCCCCCGGCAGCAATCTGGAAGAAACGGAGCGTATCATGGACGAAATTGAAGCAGCCATACATGATATTCCTCAAATCAAAATATACTCACGCGTCACAGGGAAAGATGCTCGCCATAACCAATCCGCCTCTGCCGGTTCATTCACCATCCGCTTGAAGAACTGGAGCGAACGCACGAAAGAAGGCGATGACGTAAACTCCGTCATGAAAGAAATATACCACCGTACCGATGCTATCAAGGCAGCACAGATCCGCGTCTCCACCAGTCCTATGATTTCGGGCTATGGCATGAGCGATGGTTTTGAACTATATGTGCAAGACAAAAAAGGGAGTAGCATGGAAGATTTGTTGACATACACACGTGCTTTTATCGATGCAATGAACCGTCGACCTGAAATATCACGTGCCTACACAACGTTCGACACGAAGTACCCACAGTTCATAGTAGAAGTGGATGCCGCCCTGTGTAAACGCAACGGTATATCGCCGACTGATGTGCTTAGCACGCTTTCAGGCTATATAGGAGGCAGCTATTCGTCCAACTTGAACCGATTTACGAAACTATACCGTGTGATGGTGCAAGCTTCACCCGAATACCGCTTGGACACCGAAGCACTGAACAATATCTATGTACGTAATGCCAACGGCGAAATGTCCCCCGTCACACAGTATCTCACACTCACACGAGTATATGGGTCGGAAAGTCTTTCACGTTTCAACCTTTTCTCCGCCATTACCGTTTACGGTGCTCCTGCCGACGGTTACAGTTCGGGCCAGGCTATCAAAGCGATTGAAGAGGTAGCCCGTACTTCCCTGCCCGAAGGCTATGGCTACGAGTTCGGCGGCATGACACGCGAGGAGGCAGCAACAGGCAACACAACGACACTGGTGTTCATCGTCTGCATCGTCTTTATCTACCTCATTCTTTGTGCACTCTACGAAAGCCTGCTCATTCCGTTTGCCGTTATTCTCTCCGTTCCCTTTGGCCTGATGGGAAGTTTCCTCTTTGCCAAACTATGGGGACTGGAAAACAACATCTATATGCAGACAGGACTGATTATGCTCATTGGTCTGCTCTCCAAAACAGCCATCCTGCTCACAGAGTATGCTTCCGACCGCCGCCATCAGGGCATGAGCATCACCACCGCCGCTATGTCTGCCGCCAAAGCCCGTCTGCGTCCCATCCTGATGACCTCATTGACAATGGTCTTCGGTATGCTGCCGCTGATGTTCGCACAAGGTGTGGGGGCCAACGGTAACATTTCGGTAGGTGTGGGAACCGTAGGTGGTATGCTACTGGGCACAGTAGCACTACTTTTTGTCGTACCCTCACTGTTCATCCTTTGCCAATACATACAGGAACGTTTCCTCCCCGGACGTAAAGAATTATAATTACCATCAGATTATGCAATTGATAAATAATTGTAAGAATTGAGACATGAAAAGAAAATATTATATAGGAATGCTTCTCGCTGCCTCCTACTTGTTGAGCGGATGCGGCATATACAACCGGTACTCCCGCCCGGAAACAGACATAAATACAGACAGCCTCTACCAGATGCCGGTACAATCGGCAGACAGTACTACGATGGCAACAAAACTCTGGCGCGAACTTTTCACTGACCCGCATCTGCAAACTCTGATAACCACCGGGCTTAAACGAAACACTGATTTGAACATTGCCCGCCTGCAAATAGAGGAATCGCAAGCCATATTAACGAATGCCCGCCTGTCATATCTGCCCTCCGTCAGTCTGACACCGCAAGCCGGCGTCAGTCGTTACAACGGTGAAACAAAAAAAACATATAACTTAGGAATCGCTGCTACATGGGAAGTAGATATTTTCGGGAAAGTAACCAACGCCAAACGTGGAGCAATCGCAGCACTCGAACAAAGTTGCATTTATGCACAAGCTGTGCAGACGCAATTGGTAGCAACCATCGCCGAAAGCTACTACACACTGTTGATGCTCGATACCCAGCTTGCTATATCCGAACAAACTCTGGCAAACTGGGATGAAACGATTGCCACCCTAGAAGCATTATCAAAAGCCGGACGAACTAATGATGTGGCAATACATCAAGCTCGAGCCAACCGCACAGCACTTGATGCTCAGATACTCTCAATCGGCAGAAACATCAGCGAAACAGAAAACAGCCTCTCTGCCTTACTGAAAGAACCTGCTCACACCATCGAACGTGGCATACTGAATGAACAAGAGTTCTCCGACAATATCTTCCTCGGTCTGCCTCTCCAACTATTATCCAACCGCCCTGATGTACGACAGGCAGAAGCGGCCTTGTCCGAAGCCTTCTATGCCACCAACGCCGCCCGTTCCGCCTTCTATCCGAACCTTACACTCTCCGGCACACTCGGCTGGACAAACAATGGTGGCGGCACCATTCTCAATCCAGGAAAATGGCTTTCCAATGTCATCGCCCAGCTCACTGCCCCGCTATTTAATAAAGGAACGAACATCGCCAACCTGAAAATAGCCCGTGCCCGACAGGAAGAAGCCTGCCTGCGTTTTGAACAATCTCTGCTGAATGCAGGGAACGAGGTAAACGACGCCCTTACCGAATGGCAGACTTCCGATAAACGTATTCGCCTTGATCTTCAACAGATAACCGACCTCAAAGCCGCCACGGAAAAGACACAGCTATTGGTACGTTACACTTCTGCCAATTACCTAGAGGTGCTCACAGCCCAGCAGTCGTTGCTCAATGCCCGACTAACACTGGCACAAGACCAAATCAGCAAGATACAAGGCGTCATACACCTGTATCATGCTCTCGGCGGAGGAGTAAATTAACTGCCGGAACCATCTCTTCAGGATAAACAACAGTCAAGAAGATAGAGAAAGTTAAAAATCCAGCATACAGGATAAGGATTTCTCTATCTTATCTTTTTTACCTATTTTTGTATCGGTAAAAGAGATTAAAGGAGAACAATAAGATACAGTAAGAATGAAGAAACTAATTATATTTGACTTGGATGGAACATTGCTGAATACCATCGCCGACCTTGCCCACAGTACAAATTACGCTTTAAATAAATTAGGCTATCCTACACACGAGATAGAAAAGTATAATTTCATGGTAGGAAACGGCATCAACAAACTCTTTGAACGTGCATTACCCGAAGGGGAAAAGACGGAAGAAAATGTGCTCCGCGTTCGCAACGAGTTTATTCCTTATTATGATATTCACAATGCAGACGATAGTTGTCCCTATCCGGGTATTTCAGCGTTATTGTCGTATCTGCAATCCGCAGGTATTCAGATTGCCGTAGCTTCCAACAAATATCAGGCTGCTACCGAGAAACTCGTTGCTCATTATTTCCCGGAAATCCGCTTTACTGCTGTTTTCGGGCAGCGGGAAGGAGTGAATGTCAAGCCCGACCCGACAGTCGTTCTTGATATATTAAAACTTGCCAATGTACGAAAAGAAGATGTTCTTTATGTAGGCGATTCCGGTGTAGACATGCAAACAGCAGCCAATGCCGGTGTAACCGCTTGCGGAGTGACATGGGGATTTCGACCACGCACAGAACTGGAAGAATTTGCGCCTCAATACATCACGGAGACTGCAGAAGAGATAAAACGCCTCATCTCGGCTGATAAAGTCTAATATTACATATTTTCCGTACAAATTTCAAAGTAATCAACCTTTTCAGGTAGTTACAAGCTAGTAGACAAGTGATTATAAACGCTGTTTCATTCCATGCAGACAAGAGATTATTCTCATCCCTATGAGAAAAGATTCTCATACCAATGGAAATATATTCTCATAGGTATGAGTATTTTTTCTCATAGGGATAAGTACAGTTGAGAATAAATAAATAAATAAATCTATCTATTGTTTACTGCTTGTTCCAATTGTTTCAATGCTTGTTCCAACACGGCACGCGGACAAGCGATGTTCAATCGCATAAAGCCTTCCCCCTCCTTGCCAAATGTTGTTCCGTCATTTAATGCAAGATGAGCATCTTCTACGAAAAGCCGGCTCAATTCTTTCTGATTGAGTCCCAACTCACGACAATCCAGGAAAATAAGATAAGAGGCTTGCGGACGAATCATTTTAATGGCAGGAATATGTTCTTTCAAATATGTTTCTGTAAAGTCCACATTTCCTTTAATATAGGCTACCACTTGATCCAGCCATTCTGTTCCATGACTGTAAGCTGCCGCTACACTAAGATAAGCAAACAGATGTCCTTCACTGAATTCACTTGCTTCCATATACTTTTGGAAACGATGACGAAGTTCGTCATTTTCAATAATTGCATAAGAACTGGCCAACCCCGGCATATTGAATGCTTTGCTCGGAGACATAAAGACAAGTGAATTCATTCGTGCTTTTTCCGAAATTAAAGCAAAAGTAGGATGTTTATAAGGAAGTAAGGTCAAGTCGGCATGAATCTCGTCAGAGATCACCAAAGTACCGCTTTCGTAACAGATATCAGCTATTAGAGAAAGTTCCTCTTTTGTCCATACGCGTCCACCCGGGTTATGGGGATTACTCAAAATCAGCAGTTTGCATCCTTGTACATCCCGGCGAAAACGGTCAAAGTCAATATGATACTGTCCATCTTTCAGTACCAATGGGCTGTATACTACTTCACGCTCATTCTTCTGCGTTACCAAAAAGAAAGGATGATAAACAGGAGGCATGACCATTACTTTATCACCTTTTTGCGTAAAACAATGAATAACAAAAGCCAATCCGCGGACAATACCGGGAGTGAAAGTCAGCATCTCTTCGCGGATCGTCCAGCCATGACGCTCCTTTAGCCAATTAACAATAGACTCCGACCATTCCTTGCAAGCAAAAGTATATCCGAGCACTTCATGTTCAAGGCGCTTTCTTAAAGCCTCTATTACAAAAGGAGCCGTACGGAAATCCATATCAGCTACCCACATTGGAATCAAGTCATTGCGTCCCCAACGACTTTCCACAGCATCCCATTTTACAGAATCTGTACCGTTACGGTTTATTATTTCATCAAAATTATAGTTCATACAGCATAATGTTTTTATGTTATGTGAGACAAAAGTAGTACATTTGTGCTCAATTCAAAAAGGAATTTATGACGAAAGCTTTATTTTTTGATATAGACGGAACACTGGTCAGTTTTGAAACTCACCGTATACCGTCTTCTACCATCGAGGCGCTGGAAGCTGCCCGCGCAAAAGGGCTAAAGATATTTATCGCTACCGGACGCCCGAAAGCCATTATCAACAACCTTTCCGAATTGCAGGACCGGAACCTTATCGATGGATATATAACCATGAACGGAGCCTATTGTTTTGTCGGTGAACAGGTTATTTATAAAAGTGCCATACCACAGGAAGAAGTGAAAGCAATGGCAGCTTTTTGCGAGAAGAAAGGTGTTCCCTGCATTTTCGTAGAAGAACATCATATCTCTGTCTGCCAACCTGATGATATGGTGAAAAAGATATTCTACGATTTTCTGCATGTGAATGTGATCCCTACTGTATCTTTTGAAGAAGCAACAAATAAGGAAATTATACAGATGACTCCTTTTATCACGGAGGAAGAAGAAAAAGAAATCCGCCCGTCCATCCCTACCTGCGAGATAGGACGCTGGTATCCTGCCTTTGCAGACGTTACGGCAAAAGGAGATACCAAACAGAAAGGAATTGATGAAATAATCCGTTACTTCGATATTAAACTAGAAGAAACGATGGCATTCGGAGACGGAGGAAATGACATCAGCATGCTTCGCCACGCAGCCATCGGGGTGGCCATGGGGCAAGCTAAAGAAGACGTGAAAGCTGCCGCCAATTATGTCACGGCTCCCATTGACGAGGACGGAATAAGTAAGGCAATGAAACATTTCGGAATCATTTAATAATTTGCAAATACGTCAACGTGCTAAATGAGCGTAGATACTGATAACACAGCATTTCAAGATGCACTGAATCTGATTCAATATACCCGTCAATCTGTCTTTCTGACCGGAAAAGCTGGTACGGGGAAATCTACATTCCTGCGTTATGTCTGCGAGCATACCAAGAAGAAGCATGTTGTACTTGCACCGACCGGAATTGCCGCAATCAATGCCGGTGGAAGTACCATGCACAGTTTCTTCAAACTACCTTTCTATCCGTTATTGCCGGATGATCCTAATTTAAGTCTCCAACGTGGCCGTATTCACGAGTTCTTCAAATACACCAAGCCACATCGTAAGTTGCTGGAACAAATAGAACTGGTCATTATCGACGAAATCTCCATGGTACGCGCAGACATCATTGATGCCATCGACCGTATCTTACGAGTTTATTCACATAATCTTCGCGAACCATTCGGTGGAAAACAACTCTTATTGGTGGGTGACGTCTTCCAACTGGAACCCGTCGTGAAGAACGATGAGCGGGAAATTTTGAACCGCTTCTATCCCACTCCTTACTTTTTTTCTGCCAGAGTGTTCGGACAAATAGACCTGGTCTCTATCGAACTTCAAAAAGTATATCGACAGACGGACCCTGTATTTGTCAGCGTCCTCGACCATATCCGCACCAATACTGCCGGAGCTGCAGATTTGCAACTACTCAACACCCGCTACGGAAGCCAGATTGAAGAATCTGAAGCGGATATGTACATCACACTCGCTACCCGAAGAGATACGGTCGACGCCATTAATGAAAAGAAATTAGCAGAACTCCCCGGAGATCCCATTACTTTTGAAGGAGTTATCGAAGGAGATTTTCCGGAAAGCAGTCTGCCCACTTCACAAGAGCTTGTGTTAAAACCCGGTGCGCAAATCATCTTTATCAAAAACGATTTTGACCGCAGGTGGGTAAACGGTACGATTGGTGTCATTGCCGGAGTTGATGAGGAAGAAGAAACTATCTACGTCATCACCGACGATGGAAAAGAATGTGACGTAAAACTGGAATCATGGCGAAATATCCGCTACCACTACAACGAAAAAACAAAAGAAATAGAAGAAGAAGTGTTAGGCAGCTTCACTCAATACCCTATCCGGTTAGCATGGGCCATCACTGTTCATAAAAGTCAGGGACTGACCTTCAGCCGTGTAGTCATCGACTTCACAGGTGGTGTATTTGCCGGAGGACAAGCATACGTAGCACTTAGCCGTTGTACCTCACTGGATGGCATCCAGCTCAAAAAGCCTGTTAACCGTGCCGATGTCTTCGTCCGCCCCGAAATCGTCAACTTTGCCGGACGTTTCAACAACCGCCAAGCCATCGACAAAGCCCTGAAACAAGCACAGGCCGATGTGCAATATGTCGCAGCCTCACGCGCCTTCGACAAAGGGGATATGGAAGAATGTCTGGAACAGTTTTTCCGTGCCATCCATTCCCGCTACGATATTGAGAAACCTGTTCCCCGCCGTTTGATCCGCCGCAAACTCGGCATCATCAATACACTGAAAGAACAAAACAAAAAACTCAAAGAACAGATGCGCGAACAACAGGAACGTATACGACAATACGCCCACGAATATCTGTTAATGGGAAACGAATGTGTCACCCAAGCCCACGACATACGTGCCGCCCTCGCCAACTACGACAAAGCCCTTAGCCTCGATCCCAACTACATAGATGCCTGGATAAGAAAAGGAATCACACTCTTCAACAACAAAGAGTACTTCGACGCTGAAAACTGTTTCAACACCGCTGTCAACCTCCATCCTGCAAACTTTAAAGCAGTCTATAACCGTGGAAAGCTCCGACTAAAAACAGAAAACACAGAAGGCGCCATCGCCGACCTGGACAAAGCCACCAGCCTGAAACCCGAACACGCCGGCGCACACGAACTTTTCGGAGACGCCCTGTTAAAAGCCGGCAAAGAAGGAGAAGCCGCCCTGCAATGGAGAATTGCGGAAGAACTTAGAAAGAAAAAATAGCCCAGGTAATCAATATGTCAATTTTCATTTCAGTACGGAAATCAATAAAACAACTTATATCTGTTTTAATTCCTTTCTGTGGTGAAAAGAATCAAAACTGCACCATATGAAATTAAATTAGATACAGTTTCCCTAAAAATAACTTCTTTCTCCCTCTATATCAAAAACTTTTATTAGTTTTGTTCTTTGTAATATATCAAACTCTTAAAATAGAAGCAAATGAAAAAAGGTTTGAAAATCGCAGCTATCACCGTAGGAGTAATTATCATTTTGATGTTCCTTCTTCCTTTCGCCTTCCAAGGAAAGATAGCCGACATTGTAAAAACAGAAGGCAACAAGATGCTTAACGCACAATTTGACTTTAAGAACCTTAACATTAGTCTGTTCCGCAATTTTCCACAGGCTTCTGTCACTCTCGAGGATTTCTGGCTGAAGGGTACAGGTGAATTTGCCAATGACACTCTTGTACAAGCCGGAGAAGTTACCGCCGCAGTCAACTTATTCTCTCTTTTCGGAGATAGCGGTTACGATATTTCTAAAATATTTATTGAAGACACACGGTTACATGCTATTGTCTTACCGGACGGACGTGCCAACTGGGATATCATGAAACCGGATACAGCTGCAACAGCAGAAACGTCTGTTACAGAAGAAGAAACATCTTCTCCCTTCAAAGTGAAACTGCAACGCTTTGTTATCAAAAACATGAATCTGATTTATGACGACCAACAAGGTAAAATGTATGCTGATATCCGCGACTTCAACGCTATCTGCGCCGGAGACTTAGGAAGCGAACATACCACTCTGAAACTGGAAGCGGAAACTAAATCACTCACCTACAAGATGAATGGAATCCCTTTCCTGGCAAATGCCAATATCTCCGCTAAAATGGACGTAGATGCCGACCTTGTCAACAACAAATACACATTAAAAGACAACACCATCCGCCTCAACGCCATTCAAGCAGGTATCGACGGCTGGGTAGCTTTGAAAGACCCAGCTATTGACATGGACTTGAAACTTAACACGAATGATATAGGCTTCAAGGAAATTTTGTCATTGATTCCCGCCATTTACGCCACAGAATTCTCCAGTCTGAAAACAGACGGAACTGCAACACTTACCGCAACGGCCAAAGGTATCCTGCAAGGAGATACCGTTCCCGCATTCAATATTGACATGCAGGTCAAGAATGCCATGTTCCGCTATCCGGCTCTACCGGCAGGAGTAGATCAAATCAACATCAGTGCCAACGTCCAGAATCCCGGAGGAAATATTGACCAGACTACAGTCAACATCAATCCGTTCAGTTTCCGCCTTGCCGGAAATCCGTTCAGCTTGACCGCCAATGTAAAAACACCGGTCAGCGATCCTGATTTTAAAGCAGAAGCGAAAGGAGTACTCAACTTAGGCATGATCAAACAAGTCTACCCGCTTGGAGACATGGAACTGAACGGTACTATCGATGCTGATATGCAAATGTCGGGACGCCTCTCATCTATCGAAAAAGAAGAATACGAGCGTATACAAGCTTCAGGTACTATCAGACTGACGGACATGAAACTCAAGATGAAGGATATGCCGGACGTAGAAATCAAAAAGTCACTCTTCACCTTCACCCCGAAATACCTCCAATTGAGTGAAACAACCGTCAACATCGGAAAGAACGATATCACAGCCGACAGCAAGTTTGAAAACTATATCGGTTATGCATTGAAAGGAACTACATTGAAAGGAAATCTGAATATTCGTTCCAACTACTTCAATCTGAACGACTTCATAACCGCTTCTACCGATGAAGCCTCCCCATCAGAAGCTGCGTCCGCCAACTCCGTAGCTACAGCTACCACAGGCATTGTTGAGGTTCCCCGCAACATCGACTTCCAAATGGACGCCAACCTGAAACAGGTGTTATTCGACAAGATGTCGTTCAATAATATGAATGGTAAACTTGTTGTAAAAGATGGCAAAGTGGATATGAAAAACCTTTCCATGAACACCATGGGTGGTAATGTCGTGATGAACGGCTATTACTCCACCGCCAACGTAAAGAAGCCGGAAATGAAAGCCGGATTCAAGCTCACCGATATCGGTTTTGCGCAAGCTTACAAAGAGCTGGATATGGTGCAGAAAATGGCTCCTATCTTCGAAAACCTGAAAGGTAATTTCTCCGGAAGCATCAATGTCCTGACAGATTTGGATGCAGCCATGAGCCCCGTACTGAATACAATGCAAGGTGACGGTAGCCTTTCCACGCGCGACCTTAGTTTAAGCGGAGTAAAAGCAATCGACCAGATAGCCGATGCCGTGAAACAACCAAGTCTGAAAGACATGAAAGTGAAAGACATGACATTGGATTTCACCATCAAAGACGGACGTGTAGAAACCAAACCATTTGATATAAAAATGGGAGACTATACGTTGAATCTTTCCGGCAGCACAGGACTCGATCAAACCATCGACTATTCCGGTAAAGTGAAACTGCCCGCATCCGTAGGCAATATCTCTAAGTTAATGACTCTTGACTTGAAAATCGGAGGTTCGTTCACCTCTCCGAAAGTCAGCGTAGATACCAAAAGCATGGCCAACCAAGCTGTCGAAGCCGTAGCGGATGAAGCAATCAGCAAACTCGGGCAGAAACTCGGACTGGACTCTGCCGCTACCGCCAATAAAGACTCAATCAAACAAAAAGTTACAGAGAAAGCTGCGGAAAAGGCACTGGATTTCTTAAAAAAGAAACTCAAATAAGAGTGAAGGAGGATAAGTTATGCTTCTGAAGTTATATGACAAAAATAACAATCCGCAGGATTTGCAACGAATCATCGATATCCTGAATGATGGCGGACTTATCATCTATCCTACCGATACGATGTACGCCATCGGCTGTCATGGTCTGAAGGAACGTGCAATAGAACGGATATGCCGGATTAAAGAAATAGACCCTCGAAAAAACAATCTGTCTATCATCTGTTATGATTTAAGCAGTATCAGCGAATATGCGAAAGTAAACAATAATGTATTCAAACTGATGAAGCATAATCTTCCGGGGCCATTTACCTTTATTTTAAACGGAACCAACCGGTTACCCAAAATCTTCCGCAACCGGAAAGAAGTGGGTATCCGTATGCCGGACAATAACATCATCCGTGAAATCGCACGCCTGCTGGACGCTCCCATTATGACCACCACACTGCCCCACGAAGAACATGAGGACTTGGAATATATGACAGATCCCGAACTTATAGATGAAAAGTTCGGTGACATCGTCGACCTGGTCATCGACGGCGGTATCGGAGGTATAGAACCTTCAACGGTAGTGAAATGTACGGACAACGAACTGGAAATCGTCCGACAGGGAAAAGGCTGGCTGGAAGAGAATTAATTCCCACTGACAGCTATCTCTAACTTACAAAATGGGCTGCAATCAATTCAACACTGATGCAGCCCATTCTTTTTATAGAATCAATTTTATGCTTACTTAATCAAAGATTCCGGATCTAAATGAGCAGACTCGATATCTTTGAAGTAACGGTAAGTACCTACTTTCAATTCCGCCGTAGCATCATCATCACAAACAATAATACCTTTTTCATGCATTTGCAATGCACTGATTGTCCACATCTGTGTGATAGCACCTTCTACTGCATGATACAAAGCACGAGCTTTGTTATGACCGTTTACAATAATCATCACTTCCTTTGCAGAAAGCACAGTACCCACTCCCACTGTCAAAGAAGTCTTGGGAACTTTGTTGATGTCATTATCAAAGAAACGGGAGTTAGCAATGATGGTATCCATCGTCAATGTTTTCTGACGAGTACGTGAAGTCAATGAAGATCCCGGCTCGTTGAACGCAATATGTCCGTCAGGACCGATACCGCCCATGAACAGGTCGATGCCACCGTATGACTTGATCTTTTCTTCATAACGTGCACACTCTGCATCCAAATCCGGAGCATTACCATTCAGAATATTCGTATTCTCCGGTTTGATGTCGATATGACCGAAAAAGTTATTCCACATGAAAGAATAATAGCTTTCCGGGTGTTCTTTCGGCAATCCTACATATTCATCCATGTTAAATGTTACCACATTCTGGAAGGAAACGATTCCTTTCTTATTCAGGTCGATCAGAGCTTTATACATACCCAGAGGAGAAGACCCGGTGGGGCAGCCCAATACAAATGGTTTTTCAGGGGTTGGATTGGCAGCTTTTATTTTAGCAGCAACATAATGTGCAGCCCACAGAGATACGGACTGATAGTCCGGCTGAATAATAAGTCTCATAAGTCGATTGTTTTATAGGTTAGTTAATAAATTATTATCTCATTCACAGTTTTAACGATCTTTCTTCAAACGATCCGCCATGGCACGTGCCAGATTTTCACACTGAGTATAAGTCAAGTCTTTCATCGCCTGTTTCATCTCCACCGGATCACCGATCAATTCGAATTTACTCTTTTCCGCAAACTCAGCCAGACGCTTCACCGCAGCACCTGCCCACGTGAAAGAACCGAAATAACCCAAATAACGCCCCTTCACCTCACGCAACAGAATCTTTGAAAGCAACGCTTCCACTTCCGGGAATATCTGATTACTATAAGTGGGAGAACCGATAATCAATCCCTTGTAACGGAAGATATCCGCTATAATATAAGAAGGATGGCTCTTTGTCACATTATGCATAACGATGTTCTTAACACCCTGTGCCGAAAGCTCTTCAGCAATAGCTTCCGCCATTTGCTCCGTATTTCCATACATGCTTCCATAAGCAATAACAACGCCTTCGTCTGCGTCATAACGGCTCAAACGGTCATAGATGCCGATTACCTTTGCGATATTCTCTGTCCATACCGGTCCATGTGTAGAACAGATGGCAGAAATAGGTAGTCCGCCCAATTTTTGCAAAGCTTTTTGCACGGGACTTCCGTATTTTCCTACGATGTTAGAGTAGTAACGAACCATTTCCCCCCAATACTTATCCACATTGATCCGCGTATCCAGGAATCCGCCATCTACAGTGCCAAAGCATCCGAATCCGTCGCCGGAGAAAAGAACGCCGTCCGTTTCATCAAAAGTCATCATCGTTTCCGGCCAATGCACCATCGGAGTCATATAAAAACGCAGTTTATGATGTCCCAAAGCTAAGAAATCACCTTCCTTTACCAAATATTGTTCGCCGGTTACCCCATAGAAACCCTCAATCATACCGAATGTCTGCTTATTACCCACGATAATAATTTCCGGATAATGTTGCTTAATCAGTCGGATCGATCCCGAATGATCCGGTTCCATGTGGTTTATAATCAAATAATTAATGGGACGTTCGCCAATCACTTGCTTAATCTTACGCAAGTAGACTTCAAAATAACAGATATCTACCGTATCCACCAATGCCACCATTTCATCATCAATCAGATAAGAGTTATATGAAACTCCATAGGGCAATGGCCACATCCCTTCAAATCTATGCTTGTTACGGTCATTCACTCCCACATAGTGGACATTTCCTTTAATTCTTGTTTTATGTTCCATTCTTCAAATCCATTTAATATTTCTTCCACCATCTATATTCCGCCCAAACAGCTATTCATTCAGTGGCAAGTTTATCGTCTGCAAAAATAATCCTTTTTTCCGAATCCCTATACTTCTTACCTTGATAAGCACCTCTTTCTTTCATTCTTTTTTGTAAACGCGCTACAAATTCATAATTTTTCAATCCCCAGTCCGGAGCTATTAATAAATCTTTAGGAGATTGGGAAACAAAACGCTCCACAACTATATCGGGACGGAGATGCTCTACATAATCAATCACCAGATCAATGTATTCCTCCACTTCGCTAAACAAATGAAAGCCAACAGGATTCTCATCATATTCGTGTGCCATTCGTGTACCACGAATCAACTGTAACTGATGGATCTTGAGTGTAGCTAAAGGCAGGTCGGAAAGGCTTTCCGCCTGCGCCACCATTGTATCATGCGTTTCGCCCGGAAGTCCGAGGATGATATGTCCGCCTGTCAGGATACCGCAGGCGGCTGTCCGCCGGACGGCTTCCACCGTATCTGCATAAGTATGCCCCCGGTTAATGCGTTTTAAAGTTTCATCACAAGTGCTTTCGATCCCATATTCAACCATAAGGAAAGTATGTTTGTTCAATTCTTCCAAGTAACGCAACAAACTCTCCGGCATACAATCGGGGCGTGTACCTATCACCAGCCCCACTACCCCATCTACCGTCAACGCTTCTTCATATTTACGCTTCAAGCCTTCCAGTTCCGCATACGTATTGGTATAGGCCTGAAAGTAGGCTAAATATTTCATTTCCGGATATTTATGGGCAAAAAAGTATTTACCTTCTTCCAATTGGGTAGTGATAGATTTCTCTGTCCGGCAATAATCCGGATTAAAAGTCTGGTTATTGCAATATGTACATCCGCCCCATCCTTTTGTTCCATCACGATTAGGACAAGTGAAACCTGCGTTCAATGAAATCTTTTGTACCTTGTAAGGAAAATATTTCCGCAAAAAAGTAGGAAAATCATTATATAATAGCTGCGTAGACATGTTCATTCACTTCTTTCTTTATTTTACCTACAAACATAAGCAAAATCAGCGAGTTATGGAAAGTTGGCACAAAATATCTTCAATATATTAAAAAAATCATAAATACTATAAGATAAATTAATAAACATTGCGATTCAAAAAACAATTTAATTAGCTTTGTTATGATTTTAGGCATTGGCAGGAGGATACTTGTGAAAGTCTTGTGCAATTTATTCCCCAATTTATGATTTCATCTCACCATACCCCATGCAACTCTTGTCAATAAAATTATCCTCTTTATATTCTGAATAAGATTATAAAGAGGATTTTTTAATGAATATTATTCTTTTCACTTTTCAAAAACAACGAAGAGAGAGCAATACGATATAGTAAAAAGAGGAAAAAATAAGCAAAAATGGGTATTATTCGTTCAAACCATTTATCGCGCTTTCTATTCTGCATTGTTTTATCTATTTTTGCTATAAACATTAAAGCAACTACTATGAAACGGCTCCATACTTTATTTCTTTTTCTAACAATAACGCTCACTCTAATTGCCCAACCCATCTGCCAAGTAAAACATTTTTCGGTGAGTGACGGTCTTGCTCAAGGAGTAGTGATGAGTATATTACAAGATCAGAAAGGGCTTGTCTGGTTCAGTACCTGGAATGGACTTAACAAGTTTGACGGATACACGTTTAAGACTTACAAAACTTCACAAGAGAGTAAATACGCATTCGGAAGTAATCGTATGGGAACTATTTCAGAAAGCAAATACGGAGATATATGGTGCCCCACTTACGATGGGCAAGCTTGTCTTTTTGATGTAGAGTCCGAGAAGTTTATTGATGTTCTTCAACCTATTGAACTTTCCACGAAACAAAGCAATTATGTTACACGTATCTATTCGTTGGAGAAAGGCATTGCCTGGATTCTCTGTGAAAATGGATATGCATTCAGAGTGGACGAGCAATTATGTAAAAAAGGAGAAGGTATCACACTTTATGCAACTTCGAATCACAACCTGAAAGGAGACCAGATATTTAACGTTTATCAAGACTCTGAAGAAGACGAATGGATATTGACGGACAAAGGAGTTTCCATCATAGGGAAGAAAACATTGGATACTGACTTTCCTTTTCAATTTATCACTCAAATAAAGGAAACGATCTATCTGATCGCAGAGAAAGATAAGTTAGCCAAGTATGACTTTCATACTAAAAAGCTGAAATTCGTAGATATTCCTTATCCGCACGATAAAATAAACAATGTTACTACGATAGGGAAAGATATACTGGCATTGGGAACAGACAATGGACTGATATTGTATTCTATTCCAAAGAACAGTTTCCAGCAAATAGATATCCGCACAGCTACACAAACTTCTAACTTTGTAGAATCTGTCTATCAGGACTGTCAAGGAGAGATCTGGGTCTTCTCAAAAGATCCTGGCATCGTCCGTCTTAATCTAGTGGCCAATGAGAAAGAACATCTGTTCACTCCCAAAGATGAAATTATCAAGCATGGACGCAAAAGTCGCAAACTTATATTTGAAGATAATGCCAAAAACCTATGGCTACTCCCCACAGAAGGAAACTTCTGCTATTATGACAGAAAAGAAAGAACACTCAAACCGCTTCTTACGGACATCAATAATCCCAAATCCATTTTCAGCCCGTTAGTCAGGTATTATACATTGGATAATCAGGGAAACTGCTGGTTCGCGACAGCACGCGGCGTAGAAAAGTTATGTTTCTTTCCACAAAGTTATCAATTCAATTTGACTGATTACGAAGCGGAAACACGGGCATTCCTGCAAGACAGCCATAATCGTTTATGGACAGCATCAAAGTCTAATTATATTCAAATATTTGCACCGGATGGCAGCCTGGTAGGATACTTATCCAAACAAGGGAATATCACAAAAGAAAAGCAAGCCTTCTTCAATGGAGTATATTCTATTTTAGAGGATAAAGAGGGAAATATCTGGTTGGGGACAAAAGATATCGGTCTCTTCCAACTAAAAAGAACAGGAGTCCCGCAAAAGATAAAAGCAAACCAAAAAGCAAGAGAAAATCAATACTCTATTCACCATTTTGAGCACCAGCCCAATGATCCTTACAGTTTAAGCAGCAACAGCATTTATACAATCTTTCAGGATAGTCGCAATAATATCTGGGTAGGGTGTTATGGAGGCGGGTTAAATTTGCTGACACAAACTAAAGATGGAAAGACCTCATTTATCCATAGTAATAATGAATTAAGAAACTATCCCATAGCTTACGGAATGAAAGTACGTAATATCGCTGAAGCTCCGGGAGGAGTTATTTTAGTGGGAACGACTAATGGATTGCTTACATTCTCGAACAATTTCGAACGTCTGGAAGAGATTAAATTCTACCGGAATATCCGCAGGCCGGGAGATAAAAACAGCCT
This sequence comes from Bacteroides sp. 1001136B_160425_E2, assembly GCF_015559655.1. NCBI lineage: Bacteria > Pseudomonadati > Bacteroidota > Bacteroidia > Bacteroidales > Bacteroidaceae > Bacteroides > Bacteroides sp. 1001136B_160425_E2. The sequence continues at coordinate 160,582 of NZ_JADMQH010000009.1, forward strand.
TAACGCCAACGATATCATGCACATTTATACAGACAAAAATAAAACTACTTATGTGATTAGCTTTACCGGAGGCATAAACAAAGTGATATCTCCCCATCTGCTTAGTGAGAATATCCAATTCAAAAACTATGACAAGAATGACGGATTGGCTTCCGACTTGGCACTATCGATGATTGAAGATGCGCAGAATCAACTATGGGTTGTTTCGGAAATTGCACTTTCCAAATTCAATCCTGCCAAAGAAACATTTGAGAATTATGAGTTGAGTTCCATCTACCAGGATTTCAATTTTTCCGAAGCTCTTCCTATTATCAATGCCCGCAATCAAATTGTATTGGGAACTGATAAAGGTTTTCTGGAAGTTTCTCCGGAGAAGATGCGAAAGAGTGGCTATGTCCCTCCTATTGTATTTACAGGACTCAAGATTCAAGGACATTCCACCGCTCATTCTATCGACGATCTGGAAGAACTGGAACTGAAGCCGTCACAAAGGAATGTTACTTTTCAGTTTGCTGCACTTGATTACGTCAACCCGAAAGGGATTCTATACGCCTATCGCCTGCAAGGGCTAGAGGATGAATGGAATGAAGCTGATAATAACCGTTCTGCAAGTTACATCAATTTGCCTGCCGGCAAGTACCAGTTGCAGATAAAGTCAACAAACAGTGACGGAGTTTGGGTAGACAATGTACGAACTCTGCAAATACACGTGCTCCCCACCTTTTGGGAAACATATTGGGCATGGCTGCTCTATTTCACTCTGTTTATACTCTTCACGGCAAGTATCGTATATGTGTTGTTTTACATCTACCGGTTACGTCACAGAGTCGATATGGAGCAACAATTAGCAAATATCAAACTGCGATTCTTTACTGACATATCTCATGAGTTACGCACTCCGCTGACATTAATCAGTAGTCCTGTGACAGAAATCCTGGAGAATGAACCCCTCTCTCCTTCCGCCCGTGAACACCTGACTTTGGTACATCAGAATACAGAACGCATGCTCCGGCTGATGAATCAGATTTTGGATTTTCGTAAGATTCAGAATCAAAAGATGAAACTATTGATTGAAGAGACCGATTTGATTCCACTTTTGCAAAAGGTGATGAGTAGCTTTAAATCGATAGCCGAAGAAAAGAACATAAACTATCAGTTGACCTCTACCATCCAATCGGTTTATAGCTGGGTGGACAGAGATAAATTTGAAAAGATATTCTTCAATCTGCTTTCCAACGCGTTCAAGTATACACCTGCCAATAAATCAATAACAGTCAACATTACGACGAAAGAAAAGATGATAGAGATAGAGGTGGCAGACGAAGGAATCGGAATTGCAGTAGAAAAACAACATTCGTTATTCCAACGTTTCGAATCATTGGTAAAACAGAATATTCTGCAACCCTCTTCCGGCATCGGATTGTCTTTGGTGAAAGAGATGGTGGAAATGCATCATGGCACTATTACAGTAGACAGTCAGCCGGGAGCAGGCAGTCGTTTCACAGTAAGTTTACCTTTACAACGGGAGGTTTTCGAAGAAGATGTGCAGGTAGAGTTTATCCTGAACGACAGCCAAAGTTCAACGCCTCATCCGGTCGATAGCATGAAAGCGCCGGAAGAGGTGGAGGAAAAAGAAGACCTCGAGAATAATTCGGATGGTTTCTCCATATTGGTGGTAGAAGATAATGAAGAGTTGAAAGCATTTCTGAAAAACATCCTATCGGAGAACTACACTGTGATAACAGCTTCCAACGGTGAAGCAGGATTGCAGCATGCTGTTGACAATTTGCCAGATCTGATTATCAGTGATGTCATGATGCCTGTGATGGATGGTTTAGAGATGATCAGGCAAATCAAAGAGAACAATAATATTTGCCATATACCTATCATTGTGTTATCTGCGAAGGCTTCTTTGGACGATCGCATCACCGGATTGGAACAAGGTATTGACGATTATATCACCAAACCTTTCAGTGCCACTTATCTAAAAACCCGTATCGCTTCCCTGCTGCGTCAGCGCAAAGCATTGCAGGAAATTTACATGAATAGGCTGATGGAAGGAAAGACTGCCTCTTCTCCAGATCTTCTTACTCCTTCGCAACCACAAATTACTCCGTACGACGAGCAATTTATGGAGAAAGTAATGGCTTACATGGAAGAACAGATGGACAATGCCGAACTAACCATTGACCAATTTGCGGAACAACTGATGCTTAGCCGTACCATCTTCTACCGGAAATTAAAATCAATCGTCGGACTGACACCAGTGGACTTTATACGGGAAATACGTATCAAACGTGCCGTCCAATTGATTGACAGCGACGAATACAACTTCTCGCAGGTAGCATATATGACGGGATTCAACGATCCGAAGTATTTCAGCAAATGTTTCAAGAAAGTGATAGGAATTACACCATCAGAATATAAAGAGAGGAAAAAGTGAAGAATTCCTCCTTTTCTACCGGATAATCCCCACAAAAATAATGAAAAGCGCGTACTATTGCAGCCTCAAATCTAAAAACCAAAAGAACTAGAAAATGAAAAAGCAATGGATCATTGCCTGTCTTATCGGAATTCAAGGGGTAAATGTACAGGCACAACAACCCAGCAAGTATCCCTATCAGGACACGAAATTAACTGCCGAACAACGGGCGGACGACTTGCTTCAACGCCTCACATTAGAAGAAAAAGTAGCGTTGATGCAAAACAATTCCCCGGCTATTCCCCGGCTTGGCATTAAGCCGTATGAATGGTGGAACGAGGCTCTTCATGGCGTTGCCCGTGCCGGACTGGCTACCGTTTTTCCGCAAGCCATAGGCATGGCGGCTTCTTTCAACGACGAATTACTATATGAAGTCTTTGATGCCGTATCCGACGAAGCACGTGCCAAAAACCGCCAGTTCAATGAAAGAGGACAGTATAAACGTTATCAGGGACTGACCATGTGGACTCCCAACGTCAATATATTCCGCGACCCTCGCTGGGGACGGGGACAGGAAACATACGGTGAAGACCCTTATTTGAGCGGACGCATGGGAATGGCAGCCGTCAGAGGTCTGCAAGGACCGGAAAATGCCGAATATGACAAACTTCACGCCTGCGCCAAGCACTTTGCCGTTCACTCGGGACCGGAATGGAACCGCCATAGCTTCAATGCAGAGAACATCGCTCCCAGAGATTTATGGGAAACTTACCTTCCAGCTTTCAAAGAGCTGGTACAAAAGGCAGGAGTCAAAGAAGTGATGTGCGCTTACAACCGTTTTGAGGGCGATCCCTGCTGTGGCAGCAATCGCCTGTTAACCCAAATTCTCCGTAACGATTGGGGATTCAAGGGAATCGTAGTAACTGACTGCGGAGCAATCGGAGATTTCTTCCAACGCAAAAAACATGAAACGCATCCCGATGCCACCCACGCTTCCGCCGACGCTGTTTTAAACGGAACAGACCTCGAATGTGGCGGTAACTTCAAAAGTATCACTGATGCCGTGAAAAAAGGTCTGATTTCGGAAGAGAAAATCAACACATCAGTCAAAAGATTGCTGAAAGCCCGTTTTGAACTGGGAGAAATGAATCCGACTCATCCGTGGAGTAACATTCCTTATTCTGTTATCGACTGCCCCAAGCATAAAGAACTGGCACTGAAAATGGCACATGAAAGTCTTGTATTGCTTCAAAACAATAACAATATCCTTCCATTAAACCGCCAGATGAAAGTCGCAGTGATCGGCCCCAACGCCAACGACTCGGTAATGCAATGGGGTAATTACAACGGTTTCCCTTCACACACCGTAACTTTACTGGAAGGAATACGCGCCAAACTCCCCGACGCACAAATCATCTACGAACCTGTGTGCGGATACACAAACGATACCACCCTGCACAGCTTGTTCAACCAATGCAGCATCGACGGAAAGACCGGATTCAACGCTACCTATTGGAATAACCGTGAATATAAAGGTAAGATTGCCGCAACCGACCGTCTGACTACTCCTTTCCATTTCAGCGCAGAAGGTTCTACCGTATTTGCTCCGGGTGTGGGATTGAAGAACTTCACCGCCATCTATCGTTCTACTTTCCGTCCGACAGATTCCGGCGCCGCCACTTTCCGCGTGATGACGAATGGAGGAGTTACCTTATTCCTCAACGGCAAGCAGATAGCGGAAGCAACCAATATCAAGAATCACACCAACCTGTATTCGTTCAATTATGAAGCTGGAAAGAGTTATGACATTAAATTGCATTTTATTCAGGTAAAAGACAACCCAACACTTCATTTCGATCTGGCCAAACAGACTCCAATGGATGCCCATGAAGTCCTAAACAAGTTGAAAAATGCAGATGTAGTCATCTTCGCCGGAGGTATCTCTCCCCTGTTGGAAGGAGAATCGATGCGGGTATCTGATCCCGGATTCAAAGGTGGCGACCGTACGGAAATCGAATTGCCCGCCATCCAACGTGAAGTGCTCGCTCTCCTGAAAAAGAATGGAAAGAAAACTGTTTTTGTCAATTTCTCCGGTTCGGCAATGGCCATCGTACCCGAAACACAGAACTGCGACGCTATCCTGCAAGCATGGTATCCCGGACAGGCAGGCGGAACAGCCGTTGCCGATGTTCTCTTCGGAGACTATAATCCTGCCGGACGTCTGCCTATCACTTTCTATAAAAGCATACAACAATTACCGGATTATGAAGATTATTCAATGAAAGGACGTACCTACCGTTTCATGACGGAAACACCTCTTTATCCATTCGGCTACGGTTTAAGTTATACCCGTTTCTCTTATGGAAAAGCTACCCTGAACCAATCGAAGCTGACCAAAGGTGAAAAAGCGATCCTTACTATCCCGGTAAGCAACATCGGACAGAGAGATGGTGAAGAAGTGGTTCAAGTGTACATCTGCCGTCCTGATGACAAAGGAGGTCCACAAAAAACTCTTCGTGGTTTCCAACGGGTTAACATCGCTAAAGGTAAGACGCAGAATGTCCACATAGAGCTTCCATACGATTCTTTCGAATGGTTTGATACAGCAACCAATACCATACGTCCTTTAAACGGAACATATAAGATACTTTACGGAAACAGTTCAAATGAAAAAGACTTGCAAACGTGCAGTATTCAGATTCAATAGGTAATGCCATTCCATATATAATTTGAGGCTAAGTTGAACTTAGGCTACATTGAGAATTTATAAAAAATGGTTTTTATTGTCAGGCCAAGAGTTATGGTTTCATAAAGTAATTGTTTTCAGGCTATTACCTACTGACAATAGAAGCTGACAATAGGCTGACAATAAAGATTTCCGTCTTTTATTGTCAGCCTATGATTGTTTAATACTACACTATGCCACCATTACCCTTCACTCAGCACGCTGGCATTATTCCACCAAGATACCTTTATTATTCAATTAGGATGCCGCTATTGTTCCCCTAAAGCACCGGTCTTACTAGTTCTCCACGGCCGTGACGAGATCTCTCCACGGCTGTGGTAACATCTTCCCACGCCCGTGGTAGCTTCTCGTCACGGCCGTGGGAAGCCATTGATACCGACACACTGACTTAACTTTACCAGCATCTTAATACAACTATACAGGTATCTTAATGCAACAATACAAGTATCTTGAAACAATTATATAAGCATCTTGAAACAACAAAACAGGCTGACAATAAAAGACAGAGATCTTTATTGTCAGCCTATTATCAGCTTCTATTGTCAGCGGGTATAATACTGTTACTCAAACATTTAATTGCCATCCTGACAGATTGACAATAAAAACAGTATAAACAGCTGGTTAAATTAGTTTTTGGTTAGTAACCGTTTCTCTGAAATCGTTCCCAACTCTTTTCCGTTAATGGTGATATCCGTCGTATTTTCTATCTGTATCATAGATTGATCGGGAGTGTCAATTTCCACATTCTCAATGTTGAGCTTTGCCACTTTATTCACAACAATACCCTCTTTAGCACCCGTAACCACCATATTCTTAATGGAAATATCCTCGATCGGCATTTCGGGAAGTCCGTTCAGATAAGCTGCCCGTCCTGCTCCTCTGCAAAATACATCTGAAATATAAATGTTTCTGAAAGCAGGCGTTTCTTCACTCACACTCGGAACCGGTTCGCCGGGAGCACCTTTGACCGCGTAATACAAGTCGGCAATCAAGGCATCATTAGGAATATCAATCATATTTATATTATTGATATAAATATTCTCCACAACACCACCGCGTCCACGGGCACTTTTAAACCGTAATCCGACATCCGTACCGATAAAAGAACATTCGGACACATATACATTTTTCACACCACCGGACATTTCACTACCAATCACGAATCCGCCATGACCATGCAAAACAGTGTTGTTTCTCACAATTATATTCTCACAAGGTTCGCCCCTTCTGCGACCATCTTCATCTTTGCCCGACTTCAGGCAGATAGCATCATCCCCCGCATCAAAGAAACAGTTGGCAATCAACACATTCTTGCATGATTCCACATCCAGTGCGTCACCGTTTTGCGAATACCAGGGATTGAATACCTTTACATCATTCAATGTCAAAGACTCGCACGACAAGGGATGAAGACACCAACTCGGAGAGTTTTTAAAGGTCACACCTTCCAGAAGAATCTTTTTGCTCTTCACGATACTTAGCAATACAGGACGCAACCAACTCTTCATGTCTTCCCATTCCTCACTCGTGATTTCAGTCCGTTTATCTCCGCTGCCGGCCATGAGAACAGATGCTTTCAGCGCTCCTTCATTAGGATACCACACCTTTCCGTCCTCATCCACCTTACCACCGGAGTTCACCAGATTCTTCCATTGCCTGTCCGTCATCTTGTCCTTCTTCACGGGACGCCATCTGTCTCCTGCTCCATCGAAAACGCCATAACCGGTGATGGCTATGTTCTCCACATTCATTGCCGAGATAGGCGACTGGCAACGTTTGGCATCCAGTCCTTCAAACGAAGTGGTGATAATCGGATATAACGAAGTATCACTACTAAATACAATCAACGCATTCTTTTCCGCATGCAAATTGACGTTACTCTGCAAAACAATAGGTCCTGTCAGCCATAAGCCTTCCGGAATGACTACCTTGCCACCTCCCTTGTCATGCACCGCTTTGATCGCATTATTAATTGCCTCTGTATTCAGCGTCACGCCATCACTTTTTGCTCCGAAATCGCAAATGTCCACCTGATAATCGGGAAAAGAAGGTTGCTCTACTTCAGGCATCGAGAAGGGAAGGTCTTTATATACATCCCCCCACTTGTTTCCCTCACATTTAGAATCTGAACAGCCCTGTCCTAACACAACAGAGAAAAGGATAATCAGAAGCGTTCTCATTTTTTCTTCAAATAATCTATTCATTTTTTCAGCCTGATTTTAATTACGAATACATGGTTGCATGACGTAACAACTATTTCCATTTTCCTTTAGAAGCGAGATGCTCACTCCTAAAAGGAAAATGGTGATACATAAATATTTATATTAAGGAATCCAACGGGTGTCCCCCACACGATTGGTTACAATTGGTGATGAAGCATCCTTGATTGTCAAATCCCCATTCGCAGGATCAACAAACAAATCGGCAGCACTGACGCCCAACTCCGTCGCACGAAGGTTACTACCTCCCAAAGCGTAATCGGTAGTAATATAATTGTCAGAGAAAGTAGTTGTCGTGTTTGCACCAAGAGAGTAAGCCTGTCCACAAGGTGATGCCAACAGGAATTTCTCCATAATCAACTCTGAACCAACGGCAGCCGGCATATTAATCATCATGCTGTTAATACAGAAATCATAAACAGTCACATTCTTATATTCCAGATGAATAGGCGTACTCATGTCACGCGCCCAGAATAAGTTGCCGAAACTTCCCGTACCTGCCGGTAATCCCTGATGATCTCTGCTGAACGTACAATTTCTAAATACCGCTCTGTCCATCGTATCGTTGCCTGCTCCCGAACCTAAATAGATCGTACCATACGTACCTCCGGCACGTGCTCCACATAAATCCAACGTACAATCTTCCATCGAGAAATCCATTATATATTTCCGGTTAGATCCCTGATGACGCCAGAAGCCACGATTCAGTCCGGTGAATATGCAATTGAAGAAGCTAATATTTTCCAATGTATAAGAATTACCGCAATTAAAGAAGTAATTGTCAAGCACTTCCTGTTTGAACTTGATATTCTCAAATTCAAGACTGGCAATATAAGACCCGGAAGCAATTCTCCACGAACTTGTCAATACAACCTCTGCCATTTCACCTTCGGTGCTACCTACCAGTTTAAAGCCTTTCTTTATCTCAAACGGAGTCACCGTATAAGAAGAACCCGCCGGCAAGAAATATTCCGTTCCCTCCGGAATATCTGCATTATCGTTGTTCGTACTTAGTATTTCAGACAGATTATCATCCCATCCTATTATAATCGTTTCCATAGACGGACCTGCCGTACGGAAAGTCACCTGATTGTACGGCTTGTCATACTTGCGGGGTTTACCCGTATCGTACAAATTAGCTGCATACAACGTATTTCTAGTCAATCCGTCGATTTCTGCATACCCCTGTGCCATTTCCTCCGCTGTCAAATAACGCGTCACCTCTTCCAGCGTAGTGTCCATGCTTGGCTTCACGCTGATACTATCTACCGGGTTTTCCGGATCGATCGTCCAACGGATAACCGCTGTGTTTTCAGTAATCTCTCCTCTGGAGACATCCTCCACAATTTTAGCATAGTCGGGACGCGGTTCTGTGGTAGCCGAGGCATAAGCCCACTGTGAGTTATTGATAGCATTCGCAGCATTGGCACGCACACGAATATAAAAGGTGGTCCCGTATGGTATGTCGTCCATGAAAATATAAGGTTCTGTTGTTTCCACCGAAGCAAAAAGATTTCTGTAATAGTTATCCAAATGATATTCTACCGTATAAGAAACTGCTTCATTCACTTTATACCACACCAAGGCAATGGAGTTGCTCTTCACTTCCGGTTCTTCCAACACATAACGAGGCTGGAACAGGTCGTCTATCTTATGATATTCATCCTCCTTACAAGCGGTGAAAAGCACACCGGAAAGCAACACGGACATGGTCATTGCCGACCATATATATTTTAATCTCATCATAGTTCTTTCAATTTACTTTTGAGTTGTTGAATTAAAAACCGTAATAGTTCTGTATCAATCCGCGATGATCGGTGATAACTTTCGTCGGATAAGGACACAAGTATCTTAATGGATCGGTGGGTTTCACTATCCGGTCATTATTCATATTGATAAATCCTCTGAAACTCCAGGATATGGCATCAGCTGTTTTGTAAGTCTGTGTCTCCCTATCGAGCACCCTCCAACTAATAGCATATTCCTGATCTTCATATCCAGCCGGACGAGCATGCATATATTCATCAATTCCCTGAATATCAAGGATGGTACGACCATTATTCACCGGGTCCGGTATATCTTTATAATAAATATTAGTCGGCACATCATCAATTCCTTCTATGTACTGTCCGTTAGCCACAAGCCCCCAATTTACCATTTCGTTGTATAAATTGTATATCACTTCTCCATACTTGTTCCAACGCGCCAAATCATATTTGCGAATACTTTCACCTCCGAATTCCCATTTCCGTTCATTCATCAACGCTTCAAAGAATGTTTCTTCGCTGCCAAGACTTTCCACATACGATTCCACCTTGTCTGTCCACATCGAAGCGTCAAAAGCTCTTCTTCTTACGCGCTTCAATGCCTCTTTCGCATCTTCGCGAGGTCCGAAACGTTCATTTACAGCTTCCGCATAAAGCAATAACACATCCGCAAATCTCATTCGGACAGCATTGATACCTGTATTACCCTGGCTGGAAGAGCCCATCGGCGCATCCATTTTCAACTTTGACCATTTTCCTACGCCCATACCGGCAATCCCCATATCAAGTTCCTGATTCAAATCTTCATCATATTTATAAGGAGCACAAGTCACGTCACGACGCAAATCATTCTTATCAAAAGAGAAGATATACGTCCCACAGAACGTTACATAGTTTCTGGCACGTCCATATTCATGGTCTCCCTCCGCTATTGTCACTCCGATATTAAAAGCATAGCGTCCGGTAGTACCTTTCAACATCGGCACGGCAAAAATGATGTCGTCATTGCTGACCGTTGTCCACTTACATTCATTCGCCCATACTTGCTCATAGCTCTGCCTCAGATCGTGTTTTCCTTCACCAATCACTTTACCCAGATATTCAATGGCAATATCATAATAATGCTCGAAGTTCTCTCCGCGTTCCATGTAACCGATACTGGAGGGATTATCTTTATCGGGACGTAAAGTCCATCCGCCACGATTCATAGCCAACAGCCCGATCAACCCCTGACAATATTCTCTGGAAGCACGTTCCACACCATAATCCAGATCGGCAGCATATTTCATACCCGGCTCCACACTGATTAGATCTTCAATCAGAAACTCCAGAATCTCATTGCGGTCTGTCACTCCTACCAAAAAGTTATCAGTAGACTCTGACGGTTTTGTAACAAATATCACATCTCCAAACGTACGGATCAAATCCAGATAAAGCATGGCCCGGAGGGTTTTAATCTCTCCGTACATGTGTTTCAACTGTTCGCTGGTTCTGCCCTGCAAATACAAAGGAGAGTTTTCAATTCCCTCAATGATGTCATTAGACACATTAATGGCAGAATAAACAGCATTCCATGTATCGTTCAGAGTACTCCAATAAGGTTTCACATCAAAACAACCGACGTCCGATCCGGCAGAGTTGACCGTATTATTGGTGAAAGAAGACATCTCTACATCAGTATTCGTATTTAAATTGTAGGCAAATGCTCCTCCATATATCTGATCTCTGGTCATTGCCGAATAAACATTAGTAATCAAAGAATTGATTTCATCTTCCGACTCGAAAAGATACTCGGGAGTAAATCCTGCCGGAGGTTCCACATCCAGAAAGTCATTGCAGGAAGACATCGACAGTCCCAGGCAAACAATAGCCGAATATATTAATTTCTTATTCATAGTTCTTCTGTATTAATTGTTAAAATGTCAGTTGCACGCCAAAAGTGTAAGTACGGCTTCTCGGATAGGCATCATGATCGATATTCGGTGTTAATCCGGTAGCGATATTTACTTCAGGATCGTACCCGGAATAACCTGTGATCGTCCAAAGGTTATAGCCCGACATATAAAAACGCACTCTGTTCAATCCAGCTTTACGAGTCCATGCCTGCGGGAGAGTATATCCCAGTGTAAGGGTATTCAGACGCAAGAACGAACCGTCTTCAATAGCATACGACATCGCAATGGGACGTCCGATAGAGGTCGGATTCCACATCGTTGCATTCTCGTTGAACTTCGCCAATGCTTCCGGATTATAACGGATCTCATTTCCCATATCATCAAAATTACGCCAACGCTTGTCGGAAGCAACATCCATACTAAGGTTATTGCCACTATTATCATACCAAGTAGTCATCATGATTTTATTTGCATTATACACATCAAAACCATACATGAAATTAAAAAACATACTCAAATCAAAGCCTTTATAGGTAGCGTTCAGTCCGAATCCTCCCGAAAACTTGGGAGTTGTTTCACCAATTACAGTACGGTCGTCATCCGTAATCTGATAAGGATTGGCACTATTCTCATCCACCGGAGTCAACTTCTTGAATTTAGCATTACCCGGACGTGGTGTTCCTGACAACGGGCTGGAGTCCACTACTCCGTCTTTCAATTTCCAGGTTCTGGCGGCAGAATCAAAAGACTCGAAATCATTCATTGTATAAAAGCCGTCATTCACAAATCCGTAGATGAGACCACTGGTTCCGCCTACGCGCGCCCGATAATCATCAGTATTGAGCAACTGTGTCCCCGCCCATCCGGAAGACAGAATCCATTCATTTTCTCCACTCGACAGTTTATCGATTTTGTTCTTATTATGCCCGATATTAAAGGTTGCATTTAAACTAAAATCTTTAGTCTCAACAATGTATCCTGACAATGAAAGCTCAATACCTCTATTGGAAGTCTGCCCCACGTTGCTCATGAGACTCGTATAACCAGTATAGCCAGGAATATCCGAAGGAACGAGCAAATCTTTTACTGTATTCCAATAAATATCAAGCGAACCGCTCAACCTTTCTTTGAAGAAACCGAAGTCCACACCCAAGTTTCGAGTGATCGTTGTTTCCCACTTCACATCCGGATTATAAAGATAACTGGTATTGTAGAAACGATAATAGTAACGGGAAATTTCTCCCCATCCCGCCGGACGGTTGCTGCTTACCCCATAATATTTGGCATACAGGTCGGCAGGAATCCGGTCGTTACCGGACGTACCGTAGCTCAACCTCAATTTCAAATTGGAAACGATCGGGCTGTCTTTCAGAAAATCCTCATTAGACATACGCCAGGCAATAGCAGCTGCCGGGAAAAATCCCCAACGATTGCCGGAAGCAAATTTTGTAGAGCCATCGGCACGCAACGTCAATGTCGCCAGATACTTATCTTCATACCCATAGTTGATACGACCAAAGAAAGAAGCTATACGCGACGGAGATCCCGCTGAAGAAGAATTCTCATAAGGCGTACCCAACGCCAAGTTATCAAACGCCTTCTCTGCTGTAGTATTGGCAGGAAAATAACGGGTCGTATAGGTCTTCCCCTTTGTGATATTATGTTTCATTTCCTGTCCGATCATTAACCGGAAGTCATGTACATCATTCAACATGAAGTTGTAATTCAGTACATTGCTTAATTGCCATTTGGAGGTTTGACTCATTCCCCATTCTACAAACGGCAGATTATTATGACTCCGGGCCGTACTGGTATCTACTCCCCAAAAACGTCGATTCTCTGTCGTGCTATATTCATAGCCAAATTCCGAACGGAAAGTCAGTCCTTTCAAAATATCCCAAGTCAGTGCTCCCATCGTATTGAACGTTTTTGAAATTCGTTTCCGGTAGTTTCTCTCCGATTCCTCTATCGGATTAAAACGTACCTCTTCATCATAGGATTCCGGATCGAAATATATATTATCTTCCGGTAAGGTCATGTATTCATCCAATCCTCTTGTAGGAGCTTGACGGAGTGCAGAAAGCAAACTCACTCCTTCTGTCCCGGAACCGTCCACCACTTTATGTACCACACGCGTACGATATTCAAAGGTCAGTTTATCAAGAATCTTAGTATTCAACGTCATATTCAGGTTGTTCTGCTTCAGTCCGTTATTCACCATTACACTTGGCTGATCCTGATGGATAAAAGAGAATTTATATTTCGTTTTCTCCGTACCTCCATTCAGGCTGATATCTACATACTTAGCCACCGGATTGGTACCGAACACTTCATCTTGCCAATCCGTACCTTCGTCACCCTGATAAATATACAGTTCATTGGCCCTGCCATACCTGTCAAAAAAACCGGTAGGATTAGAACTTCTCTGACGCTCGTATTCATACTGCATCAGTACGAACTCATACGGGTCCATAACATCCAGTTTGTTCGACAAAGTCTTGGTTTGCAGGTAAGCATTTACATTGATGCTCACCCGTCCTTCCATTGGCTTTTTAGTGGTAACAAGAATAACGCCGTTCGCACCACGGGCACCATAGATTGCTGTTGAAGCAGCATCTTTCAATACTTCGATAGACTCCACATCGGTAGGAGGAATATCATTCAGGCTTCCAACTTCAAAACCATCCACCAAAATAAGCGGAGTGTTATCCTGCGTAATGGATCCTCCACCACGAACAAGAATCTTTATTTCTGCATCCGGCGAACCGTCTACGGAAGTAATCTGTACACCCGGAAGTTTTCCGACCATAGCTTCAGCCACTGAAGCTGTCGGAACCTTCTCCAATACCTTTCCTGACACACTGGCGATTGCACCGGTCAAATTTCCCCTCTTCTGAGTGCCATAGCCTATCACAACCACATCGTCCAACTGTCCGACTGCTTCCGTCATTTTAATAAGAATACCTGATGTACGCCCTTTCAATGGCTCCTTTATTTCATTCATCCCGACATATCGAACCACCAGTACAGCGGTTTTCGCATCGGGAACATTGATGGAAAAATTCCCGTCAAGATCCGTCGTAGCTCCAATGGTTGTTCCTTCTACCATCACCGCAGCTCCGATTACAGGTCCCAAATCATCTGTCACCGTACCGGTCACAACCTGGGCGGAAGTGCCTACCGCAACCAGTAGGAGAGTAAAAATACTTATGATAATTTTATTCATTACAGTATAAGTTTTTAGTTACATATTTAAGTAGACAGCTTTTATTCTACTGTTCCTCCCTGAATTTGGGCATAAACAATGTGCTGTACCAGATTGTGGAGATAAATCTCCAGATTTGAATAACGGGAATTAAGCGTGAATCCGGAAGCGTCTGCCGCATTCTCTTTATCCAGTCCATACGCATCTTCCCAAATATCAGGTATTCCGTCTCCATCCGTATCTTTCAAGTTTGCAGATGATACACCGTTACCCGATAACTCCGGCCAGGCACTCACTGCCCCCGCAGGTTTTACATCATCCGGAAGATCGATCAGCCCCGGTGAATCTCCCGCATTCGGAGTCACACTACCGATGTAGGTTGCTGTTCCGTTCCGGGTTTCCATGGCAATCCGGTCGTCAATCAGATCACGTCCCTTCGAACATCCTGCATAATCAACAACAAGATCAAAGGCCTGCTGTGCAGAGTGAGTAGTTACTCTACCGGTTGCCAAAGGAGTGGTAAGATGCATTTCTGCTTTTACCTGATCATTAAATGTGTCATCACATCTCGAATTATCAATTTGCTCATAGATACCTTTCGTCCAATTGTCCGCTGTCACCTCGGCATTGCCTTCTACTACGTTGCCATCTACATAGAACGTACCCCATTTGTGCATCATCGGGAACCATGCATTCGGTGTTCCATCTTCCTCATGACAATAATCATAAGTACGAACCCCAATTCCGGCGATCCGATAACGGACATAATTGTTTGGAGTTGCCGGTCCCGGCTTATAATAGTTGTTCACTATGTTCACGTTCATACCTTCACCGCCATAACAACCGTTTCCACCCCAATTGTAGAACACATTGTTACGCATATCCATATATTCGTTCTCCTGTGTTTTAGGACGAGGGCCAAGACGGGGCACACGGCTTCCGTGATGTGCCAATAAATTATGATGGTAAGACACATTCGTACCTCCCCAGTTTCCACCGTAACCGTGCGTACCTTTGCCGTGCCCTGCTGTACGGAGACTTTCCGAAGCAATACACCATTGGATAGTCAAGTTTTCTCCACCATATACTGATAAACACTCATCAATACTCCAACTAATTGAACAATGGTCTACAATCACGTTGGTATTTTCCATACCTCCCAGCCCGTCAGGTTCACCGCCACTCTCATTACCGACACGAAAACGCAAATAACGAAGAATGATATTATCCGCTGCCAGAACTACCGGATAGCTGGCAATACAAATTCCTTGTCCGGGGGCTGTTTGCCCGGCAATAGTCAGATTACCATATCGAATCCTCAAATCACTTTTCAGGAAAATCGTACCTGCCACATCGAACACAATGGTACGGGTGTCCCGCTGATTGATGGCATAGCGTAAGGTTCCTTCCTGCTCTCCGTCTTCCAAAGTGGTCACATGATACACTTTTCCACCACGTCCACCGGTAGTGACACGTCCAAAGCCTTCCGCTCCGGGAAATGCCAATAAAGTAGCCGCATCGTCACCAATAGTCATATTGGCTTTACCATACTGAAGAATATCAACAGTTTCTTCCAATGTGACATTTTTCACTGTTACTTTAGCCTTTCGCGGAAAGTCCGTTTCATTATCTTTTATTTGCAGCACAATCTGTGAAGAGGTAGAGGCTTCCCGATCCCAAGTAATCCAGGATTCTCCTGTTTCAATCGTGTATTCTGCACCGTCAAATTCTCCTAAATCCACAGGAATCGACAGCGTATGATAACGATAAGGCAGGACAAATTCTTTTGTCGCCAGTTCAAGAAAAGCTTGTGATACTTCTTGAGTCAACTCAACGGTTCTGCCAAGTACATAATCGCCGGTAGTCTTGAACACAATTTTTCCTACTCTTTCCAATCCATTATTCGGCGATAGGAAGAAAATGCGTTCATTACTTGTAAAAGCACGTGTTCTGCTTAAAACATCTTCTACAGGCCGTATCCAAGAAGCGTATTCTTCATCGATCGATACTTCCCAGTCCACATTAGCCACTACCGTAACAGAGAACTCCCCTCCCCTGAAGGAGAGTTTTTCTTTTGAATAATCAAGTAATATATCCGGATCTCCTCCTAATTGCTCTACGGCAATTTCTTTTTCAATGGTAGTGTTTCCCGACTCCTGCACGACTTTAATCATGCCTTCGCGTTTCTCTCCCTGCGTATTGTCTGTAAAAAACAGGCGCAAATCGGCACTGCCGTTACCGGTTGAGCGGGAAATGCTTAACCAATCTCCGCCATTTATCACAGAAGCACTCCATTCACCCGTGGCCGTCACAGAGACAGTATATGATCCTTGTATATTAGAAAGTTTTACACTCTCTTTAGATAGTTCCAATGAATTGGCAATCAATGTTTCGTCAGCCTCATCCGAAGAACTACATGCCCCCAATACACAAGATAATAGTAATATGAATATAAATGATTTCATGTGCTAATTCTTTATCTGTTTTTTATATTACTCAAACCAATGCGGGTCTCCGATACGCTTCGTATATACTTCCGAACTCTTATCTTTGACAATCAGATTTCCGGTTGCGACATCTTCGAACAATTCGTCTTTAGTTACCGTAGCAGCAGGTACTTCAGCAGTATCAACTCCCCAATTACTCATGACAAAATCACTGGTGCGATAGTTATCAGAAAAATCTTTCACCGCTTTTCCGTCAAGATACATCCATCTTCCTTGTCCCGATTCTGTGGTTCCCGAGAAGAGACAATTCTTAACTGTCAATTTCAATTCCGTCATTGCACTACCTGTACGCAAATCAAAGAAAGTCATATTGGCAGGGCCTAAACGAACGAATGTACTATTCTCTAACGTAATACTCATGTTTTCTTTTTGATTTCTGGTTCCACCGATTAAAGTGTTTCTCAAGCCTTGTGTCGCCGTATGAACCGTAGAATTTCGTATAGTAATATTATAAATCGGATTATTAGTTCCCAGACTTATCATCGAATAATTCCTGTCACCTGCATTGAAGTTCAGTAACCGGCAGTCGTCCAATACAAAATGATCCACCATTTGCTGATCGTCTGTTGAAATCTCGGCATACCACATACTACGTCGCAGACCGTTTATATCACAGCTCTTAACTGTCAGTTCTTTTACATGGAAAGAAAGTTGCGCCAGTCTGAACATATAGTCGTCCGTGACATTAATGTCCATGCCTTCGAAACGTAAATAATCCAACTCTCCATTGATAGAAGCATTACCCATGTTCATAACGGTCCGTGTTTCGCCTGTCGAAGGTTCTTGTCCTAGTATTGAAAGCGGCTTCTTTATTTCCAAACGGCCAAGTTCATAGGTAGTTCCTGCTTTCAGGAAAAGTCGCACTTCTGTCACTTCCTCATTATCGAACATTTCATTGCAAAGGTTGCGCAAATTAGTGCCGGGAGCTACATAAGTATATCCTTCCGGTACAATAATCGGCACCTCCGGAACTACTGTTTCTTCATTCCAGCCTTCAGAAAGTATAGTTACTGTGTAATCTTGAATAATCGGGTGTTCCGTATCATTTAACGGGAAATCAATTTGTGTCGTATCATTAGGATGAATAGGGAAAGAACCTTCCATCGGCTTGGATTGAATGACATTTCCCTGATTGTCCAAATAATCAATACGAACATTTACTGCCTGCCCGATAGTTGCTGTTTCAAAAGTGACGAAATCATCCGTATAGTTTACACCACCAGTGGAGGTAGCCCTGTCGCGTACCAATTCGACCGGTGACTCTATGAAAGAAGCATCCATCACACGATACCCTGATATAGGAGCAGAAACAATGGCACGTACCGTCGAATAACTCCTGTCGGACTTTTTATCCGTCGCCCTTAATCGAAGTACGCCGGTACGGCTATACATACGGATACTCAAAGGAGTATCGAAAGGCGAACTGTACTCTACCGGAGAGGAGATCTCCACCTTTCTTCTAGCTTCGGGGTCTTGCTCAATAACCAGTTCATTCAAATTGACAGGAGAGGGAATCAACTGTTCGGGTGAGGGAGTAGCCACCACTTTATACGTGCCATTCTCCAGCGGAAAACGATAATGAGAAGTATAATTCGCCACATACTCTCCACTGCCGGCATTATAGATAAAAAGCGGCTTTGTATTAATTCCCACATTCACGAACCATTCTTCATCATTTAAGAACAACTCGATCTGCTTCACAACAGAGGTTTCATATCTGTCTTCCGAACAGGCAGACATACTAAATAGGACTGTTAATCCTACTAAAGAATATAGTATATTTTTCTTCATAAAGCTTTCAATTAAAAATCATATTCCTTGATAGTCAACCCTTGATTAGTAGCAGTCTTTAGCATACGACCACGAGTAAAAGCCTCCTGCAGATAACTTTCGTCCAGAACCGGTATGTTAACAACCGTACGTTTGGATATTTCAAATGTAATATTCGTATCCAATACACGCTTTGTACGATTCACTTCCTGCCCATCCTTTATATAAATAAGATCCAGTCCGGTAGAATTCTGACCAATAGTCGGAAAAGAATAAACGGATGCAGTGAAACCTGATGCAAGATCTGCACTGACTTCCACATCTTCTTGTATACACTCTCCGGTGTTCACCATATAACCGATGCCAACATTGGTAAATACCATATTCAGCCTGTCAAATTGAGTAATAGCCGCAATATCTTCTCCGCTTTCAGAAGGTTGAAAAGTAGCTTGTCCCACAATTCTTTTTAATTCCAAGTTTACCTGGCTGACCGTACGATCTGACATGAACTCGGTCACTTCTGAAAGATAAATCTCTTTTTGGGCCTGTAAGTCTTGGTAAATAATCACTTTAGAAAGACTGTCAGTTCTTTCCAGATGATCTGCATTAGCCACGGCAAATGTTTGAAGTCTTTCCCCCAAAGGGACATCCACTTCCAAATTGCCGTCATTCAAAGAAAGATTCTCTCCATAAACCAGAGAATCTGACAAATACACATAAATACCAATTTCGGTTATTCCATGAGCAGCAAACGTTTCAAGACTTGCTCTTGTAAAACGAAAACCAACAGTTTGGACTTCAGGTACATTTGAAGTATCAGAATTCCATTCCTCATCCGAGTTCTGCGAACAAGAGACAAGAAACAGACACAATACAAGAAATGTATTAATTAGATGTTTCATAAATATTAGTTTGTATAGTTTTAAAAAATATAATTATAAGCAGTAATTCTATTTCCTTTTTATAAAAGAGAAATAAAATTCTAAGGAGGCTTTACTATCAGGCGCAATAAATTCATGTTTCTCATTTGATTAGATTTTCATTATACATAAAGGATGTTTTTCGCTAAAGTGAATTCTTAGTTCTTTCACCAGTGCAAAATTGAGAATTAAGCAAGAGAATATAGAGTAAGATTCAGTAGAAAAGGAGTAAAAAACGAGCTTGAGTAAAAAAGTGCCCCTCCAATGAGCCATGCATCCAAACGATATGCCCTTCAAGTGTTATCATCAAACACTTGAAGGGCATATCATCCAAATTCACCGTATTGAACGGAGAATTACTTATTATCTATTTGTTCTGTGCGTCGACTATATTTTGCATCAAACTATTTAAATATATCTCAAGATTCGTATATTGTCTATTCGGATCCTTCGTTTTTTATTTCCCACTCGTCAGGCACCATCACCATCCGAATCTACGGTACAGAAAAGCCTGCTATTGATAAATCCGGGTTTGTTTCCTTCTCCTGTGAAAGTTGCCTTTCCTTTTCGGGTATCAGGATAAATTAGTTTTTACGATCAGATTGAACAGATTTTATATCCCCAATCGTTCTTTCAGCAATCGGTAACCGGAAAGACTAACCCGAAGTTTCACTCCATTCTTCAATAGTAGCTGATAGGTTTCTTTTCCGAAAAGCTCGACCCGGGAAATCTGCGTAACATTCACAATCGTAGAACGATGCACCCGAACAAATGTATCCGGAGAGAGATGAGTTTCAAAATACTTCATGGTCTGCTCTTTCAGGTATTCCCCTGTGGGGGTTATCAGCATCACATAATCTCCACACGCTTGTATGTAGATCAATTCGTCTGCCTTCACCAAATGAATCCGGGAGCCGTCTTTCACTGTAATACGATCTATCCATTCCATGGGTAATTCTTCCTGCTGTCCAGCCACGTTCACCTGATGTACAGCCAGTTCTTTTTCCAGTTCTTGGTTTTGCACTTCTTCTTTTGTGACTATCAGACGATACCAGAGAGTAATGGCAATCAAAACCGGTAGTCCGAACAATAGTCGGAAAGGGATTGTCTGCGCAAAAGAAACATAGGGTACTCCTACAATTCTCACCATTATATCACAGACCATAAAACTCCCTGCCAACCAAAGCATACTTCCAATGATGATCATAATTACATCCGTCTGGAACAACGAGACAAGACCGACCACAAACCATGCCAGATAGGCGATAGCCGCCAGCCAACCGATCGTCGCTATTCCATCTACCAAAGCGGGAAGATAATCGTTTCCGGTATATCCACAGACTAAAACGACCTGGAATGCAACCAGAATCAATGCCAGCACCAGCATCGGAATCCAGCGAAAAGGATTATCTATAATCGGATGTGCTTTCATACGCTAGTCTTTAACCTCCAAGCCTCCGAAAGAAAGTGTTCCCCGAATCACCAATACACTTTCCTTATTTATATTTCCACTCTGCCAACGTTTATCATCACATCCTCCAAAGAAAACATTGCATTTAAACACGACTTTCCAGTCAGAAGGGACATATATCTCAATTCCTCCCCAACTGCAATCCAAATCTATATATGTTTCTCCGGGCGCAATATGGGTATGCCGCAAATCAATCGTTGTTCCTCCAAAGGATGTGCGAATTACAGCTCCTTTAAACAATTCGTCAAGTACCACGTGACGGGCAGCTCCCCAAGCATTCTCGGCACGCAGAAAGCCATCTACCGACTCTGCCTGCTGTTGCTCACTTTCAAAATTCATGCCGGGTTGTCCCTGATGCATCTTCATCCACTTCTGACGATGTTGCATGGCATGATGGTGCGCCCATTGCCCCCGTCTGTTCTTGCCGGATTTAAAAAAGAATAAGACACCTGCTGTTATCAGAGCGATAGGCCATACCATTGCCTGTGAATTTTCAGGCAGCCATGAAAGCCCTCCAATCAAAAAATACACACCTATCAACAAAAGGATGATTCCACCAATGAAATGGCGGCGAATCATAAAATATATACCTAATATAATAAGGAGTGAGTGCCAGGATACGATAATATCGAAGACTTCAGATGTAATCCATCCCATATTACGGGCAAACAGCAGAATCCCGGAAAGGATAAAAAGCGAAGCTATCAGTATTTTACCGGAAAAGCCTGTAGCAGTGGGGAATTTTTGTTTCTCTTCCATTGTCTCTATTATTAATTGATTAATGGTTCAAAGATACATCATTTCCCACGGCTTCTATAGCCTTTTCTGTTGATTTCCGGTATAAATTCCGATGAATACCGGATAAAAACCGGTGAAACTGACTATAAAGAATCTTACCTGATAAAGATAATTCTTAATACGATGTTTGCAGATTACTTCTTTCCACCGCTATTTTGTTTTTCAATAATGTCATGCACCAAACTATTCATATACATTTCCAGATTTGTATACTGGCCATGTTTATCAATCGTTTTTCCATTACTATCAGAAGCATCATCCGGATTTAATCCGAATTTTCTTTCCCATGCATCAGGCATACCATCATTATCCGAATCAATCAAAACACTTCCTTGTAAAAGAACAGGCCATGGAGAAACATATCCCGGAGTATTTAATGGTAACAAATCATCCTGACTATCTATCAATCCTGGCTTCGGATACCCTTCGCTTTTCCAAACGCCTCCTTCTCCATTATGAGCATTCAAACCTTTATATCCAGCTGTTCTCGTACGTGTTTCCTTCACAATACGTGCATCTACATCGTCTCGATGCAATGAACACCCCGCATAATCCAACACTCGTTTATAAGCATTGAAAGCTGAATGTGTCGTTACCAATGCAAATCCATGAGGTTTGTCCACTCGAATCGAGCCTTTTGTTTTTTGTGTAATTACTTTTTTATAATTATTCGAAAATTGATTGTAAACTCCATATTCCCAATTATTAGCTGTAGCCTTCTGGCTGTTTTTATCATCTGCCCCTCCATCTACAATGTTACCATCGATATAATACTTTCCCCACAGATACTCCCCATTCTCATTTTCTGTTGCATCTATAGCAAAAATCCGTCCACGTTTAGAGCCTGTCACCGTTGCAGGACCTGGTTTATAATAATTGTTCACTATATTGATATTCATTCTTTCACCACCATACGAACTGTTCATACCCCAATTATAGATCACATTATTGCGAAAGTCTACATAATCACCATCACATTCTCCACTCTTACGTGCCTTAGCTCCTAATCCGAAACGGGGATTCCGGCTATCATGATGGGCTAATAGATTATGATGATAAGAAGAGTGTTCACCTCCCCAAATTCCTCCATAGCCATGAGGACCTTTGGTATGCCCACCTAATCTAAGACTTTCAGAAATAATGCACCACTGCATGGTAAAATCATCATTCTCATAAAAAGAAGCACATTCATCTGTACACCAGCTGATAGAACAATGGTCTATAATCACATTCTTTGCCCCTTTTCCTCCTAAAGCATCTGCACCGTCAGGATGTACACATTCTTTATTACCCATACGGAAACGTAAAAAACGAAGAATTACATTACTGGCATAATTTGTCACCGGATAACCTGCTATGCATATACCGTTTCCCGGTGCAGTTTGTCCCGCAATAGTCAAATTCCCTTTCCGTATTTTTAGGTCTTTATGCAGAAATATCGTACCGGACACTTGAAAAATGATAGTACGAGGACCATCCAACTTTTCTATGCCATAACGTAAAGTACCAGGCATTCCATCATCAGCTAAAGAAGTAACAATATACACTTCACCCCCACGTCCACCTGTAGTCATACGTCCATATCCTTCTGCTCCGGGAAAAGCAGCCAACTCTCCGAAATCAAGAGTATTACCAATACCAGAAGAGGCAAAAACAGCCCCACTCCCGATCAGAGTTAATAAAATGGTTAAACAACGAAAGATCAAATTCATATTCATATTTTTATTTATGGAATAATACAAAAATACACCTAATTTATTTATTGTACTCCTCCTTTATTCTGCTCTTCAACAATCTTTTGTACCAGGCTATTCATATACATCTCCAGATTTGTATATGTTCCTTCCTCATCTACTGTTTTACCATTTCGGTCAGAAGCATCATCCGGATTCAAACCATATTTTTTTTCCCATTCATCAGGCATACCATCATTATCCGAATCCTTTAAAATAACACCCTGTACCAATTCAAGCCATGCTGAAGATTCCCCGACAGGAATCACATCATCCTGACTATCAATGATACCTTTCTTGGGATACCCTACACTTTTCCAATCAATACCCTCAACAACTCCCTGACCATTATGCTTGTTCATTCCCTGGTAGTTCGCAGTCCCGCTACGAGTCTCCCGAACAATACGTTCATCTACTCTATCCCTGTGCAAAGAACAACCTGCATAATCCATAACACGCTCAAAAGCCGTACGGGCATCATGAGTGGTAACAGTACCTGTTTCTACGGGAGTGGTGCGTCTAAGAGCTTTTTTTGTATCTTCATCCAACGTTCCATACTTTTTATCAAACTGATTATAAACTCCATACTCCCAGTTATCTTTTGTAGCCTTCACACAACGTTCGTAATCAACCGCACCATTAATTTGCCCATCATCCACCACATTTCCTTGGATAAAAAAATCTCCCCAAGTGTCAAAAATGGCTGGATATGATTTCTTATCCGACTCACTCACTTTTTTGTCAATGGCAATAATACGTCCACGTTTAGAAGTGCCAGTAGGAGTGGCAGGACCCGGCTTATAAAAATTATTCACAATATTTACATGCATGGCTTCTCCACCATAACAA
This sequence comes from Bacteroides sp. 1001136B_160425_E2, assembly GCF_015559655.1. Classification (NCBI taxonomy): domain Bacteria; kingdom Pseudomonadati; phylum Bacteroidota; class Bacteroidia; order Bacteroidales; family Bacteroidaceae; genus Bacteroides; species Bacteroides sp. 1001136B_160425_E2. The sequence goes on from NZ_JADMQH010000009.1 coordinate 184,883, forward strand.
GAATTTCCACACCAGTTATAAATGACATTATTACGCATATCAACAATTTCATTCTCTTTTGTCGAATTAACCCCAGGACCTAGACGAGGATTACGGCTATCATGATGTGCCAATAGATTATGATGGAAAGAAGCTTTCATACCTCCCCATATACCACCATAGCCATGAGGGCCTTTTGTATGCCCACCTAAACGCAGGCTTTCAGAAATAAGACACCATTGCAATGTGAAATTCTCGTTTTGATAAAAAGAGACACATTCGTCAGTACACCAACTCATAGAACAATGATCAATCATAATATTTTTATGATACCGACCTCCAAAGGCATCAGCTCCGTCTGCACTGACATCTTCTTTATTTCCCATTCGAAAACGCATAAAACGGACAATAACGTTGTCTGCTTCCAAGAAGACCGGATAACCAGCCAAACAAATACCATCCCCCGGAGCTGTCTGTCCTGCAATTGTTAAATCTCCATTCTTAATCTTTAAATCACCGTTTAAATGAATGGTTCCGGATACCTGGAAAACAATTGTACGTTTTCCGCTTAGTTTCTCAATACCATAACGTAAAGTTCCGTTCTGTAACTTGTCTTCCAATGAAGTAACAATATATACATCACCACCACGCCCACCGGCTGTGTAGCGTCCATGTCCTTCTGCCCCAGGAAAAGCTGGTATCTTTTCATCTTGAATTTCTCCAGTCCCTTCAGGTTCTTTAGGCAATTCATTAGCGTCACCACCATCAGTACACGCCAGAATTCCAAAAGCAAACAAAATGGCTAAACACCATTTACTTAGAATTATATCCATTTTCATACATTATTAGATTAATAAGGGCAAAAGTAGGCAGGATAAAAAAAAGTCTTGTTCAAATTTTGTTTTTCGAGGTCATTGAAATCGACAAAACAAGGCTTTTCGGGCTATCATGTGTATTTTTTGTTTTAAAACTATTATAAAAATGCCGACCGGCTATTAAAAAACAAAAAATACTAGGTGAAAAACAAATATTGCACATACCTATATTCACATTCATATACTTTTGTATCGAGGAATTAACCCTAAATGTGAGTACATAATTAAAAACAATAACCATTAATTAATAAACATGCAAAGAATGTCTAACAAGGTGAAAAACATGCGCAGTTGGCTGCTAATGCTATTTGCAGCGATATCGCTTAGCGTATCAGCGCAAACAATTACCGTAAAAGGTAATGTGAAAGACACAACGGGAGAACCGATCATCGGAGCTTCTGTAGTAGAGAAAGGTAATACTACCAATGGTACAATTACCGATTTAGATGGTAACTATTCTATCAAGGTTCCTTCAAAAGCAACCCTTACAATTTCTTATATCGGAATGAAAACTCAGGATATTGCTATAAAAGGACAAAGTCAAATTAATGTCACTCTTTCCGATGATACACAAGCGTTGGACGAAGTTGTGGTAATTGGTTATGGGACCGTTGCAAAAAAGGATTTGACCGGTTCTGTATCTTCCGTTAGTGCCAAACAGATTGCTGCTATTCCGGTATCTTCCGCATCGGAAGCACTACAAGGGAAAATGGCTGGTGTATCTATCACAACCACTGAAGGTTCACCTGATGCAGATGTAAAAATCCGCGTACGTGGCGGCGGTTCTCTATCTCAAGATAATTCACCACTCTATATTGTAGACGGATTTCCCGTATCAAGTATCTCTGATATTGCTCCAACAGATATTCAATCGGTAGATGTATTGAAAGATGCTTCTTCTACTGCTATTTATGGCGCCCGCGGTGCAAACGGTGTTATCATCATTACTACTAAATCCGGTCAGGAAGGTAAGATTCAGGTGAATTTGGGGGCCTCGTTCGGTGTTCGTAAAGTTACTAAAATGGTAGATGTACTGAACCCTTACGAATATGTATTATGGCAACAAGAAATTGACCAGGAAGGGATGAAATATGGTATGTTTGATGATTTGGATATTTACAAATCTATGAAAGGCACCGACTACCAGGATGAGATTTTTGGTCGTACAGGAAATCAACAACAATACAATGTGAGTGTGAGTGGAGGTAATAAAGATACCAAATTCAGTGTTAGTTATGCACATAACGAAGAAAAAAGTATCATGCTTGGTTCGGGTTTCTCAAAAGAGAATATTAATGCCAAACTTAATACCAATATCAACAAATGGTTAACAATGGACTTTAATGCCCGTTTTAGTTACCAAACAATTGATGGTATCAGTGGTGGAGCAGATGCAAACGAATCAAGTGCAGCCAATTCACTAATATCACGTTCCGTCATCTACAAACCGGTAGAGGAAATTAATACAACAAGTTCGGACAGCGATGATGATGAGAATGTGAACAATGCACAATATAACCCACTGGAACGTTTAAATGCAACTTACAAGAAACAAACCCGCTTGCAACAAAACTATAACGTAGGACTTAACTGGAAACCAATCAAAGGATTAACATTCAGAAGTGAGTTTGGTTATGGATGGAGATATAACAATACTGACCAAGTATGGGGAGTGGAAGCTACAAGTAATTCTAAATATGGTTATTATGGACAGCCACAAGCTCTGTTAAATAAGGTCGTTAATAAAAACTGGCGTAATGCAAATACAGTAACATATGATACTAAGTTCTTGAATAACACTCACAAACTAAATGTTATGTTAGGACATGAAGTTTCAAGTAGTTACGATCACGAGACTATCAACACCTCCGTTGCTTTCTCCAAATATATGACTATTAATGACGTACTCTCCGGCATGAGTAACGGAACGGCATTGCCTACCTCTACTTATATTGGTTTTAAAGACAATCTATTATCGTTCTTCGGACGTGTCAACTATACGATACAAGACAAGTATCTAATGACTTTCACAATGCGTGCCGATGGTTCCAGTAAATTCTCAAAAGGAAACCAATGGGGATATTTCCCATCATTAGCTTTAGCATGGAGAATATCTGACGAAGCATGGATGGAAAGAAGCAAAGAATGGTTATCCAACCTAAAACTTCGTTTAAGTGTAGGTACAGCTGGTAATAACCGTATTAAATCGGGTGCCATTAATTCTACTTTCTCATTAGCGGAAACAAGTGATAAAAACATTTATTTCAATGAAACAAGTGCTGTTGTATTACAACATGCTTCTAATCTTTCTAATCCTGACCTAAAATGGGAAACAACACTTACCCGTAACTTAGGTATTGACTTCGGATTCTGGAATAACCGCTTATCCGGTAGTATTGATGCATACTGGAATACAACTAAAGACTTGTTGATGAATGCAACAATACCTTCAAGCACTGGTTTTTCTACCCAATATAAGAACTTTGGACAGACATCAAATAAAGGTATAGAATTAGCATTAGACGCAGTCATAGTAGATACTAAGGACTTTGGTTTAAACGCCAATTTCAATATTTCTTATAATAGAGCTAAAATTGATAAGCTAGCCGGAGGACAAACCTGGCAAAGTAGTAACTGGGGAGGTAAACCTGCCGGACAAAACGACTTCTTCATTGAGGAAGGAGGACGTCTGGGAGAAGTGTACGGATATGAATTGGATGGCTTCTATACTACTGACGATTTTTCATGGGACGGCAGCAAGTGGGTGCTTAACGAAAATCTCACAGATCCGACAGAACTGATTAAATATAACAATTTTGGTCCGGGTGCACTAAAACTGAAAGCTGATGAAGATGGCAAATTTACGAAGAAACGTCTAGGAAATACAGTTCCAACTGTTACCGGTGGTTTCGGTATAAACATGCGTTATAAGAACTTTGATTTATCAGCTTTCTTCAATTACTCTCTTGGTAACAAGATTGTGAATGCAACCAAGTTAGGTTCAAGTTACTATAATGATACTAAAAAAGGATGGAACTTAAATGATAACTTTACATTAGCCAAACGTTATTCCTGGATTGATCCGTCAACAGGAGAAAACATGCTGAAAAGTTCATATATCAAGAGTAATGGGCTCGATTATACTATTAATCGTTTAAATGAAATAAATGCCGGAGCTTCCATGTATAATCCAGGCTCAATCACAGAAATGCCATTACTTGACTGGGCAGTAGAAGATGGTTCTTTCCTCCGTGTCAATAACATTTCAATCGGATATACACTACCTAAAGTTTTTGTAAACAAAATATTTATGCAAAACGTACGTATCTATGTGACTGGTTACAACTTGTATTGTTTCACAAAATACTCGGGAGCAGATCCGGAAGTAGATACACGTCGCAGTACTCCAATGACTCCGGGCGTAGATTATTCTGCATATCCCAAAAGCCGCTCATTTGTAGGGGGTATTAATGTTACATTCTAACCCATAAATAGAAAGGAAATACATATATGAAAACTTATATAAAATCAATATTACTAGGAACCGGATTGTTGAGCTTGCTTTCATGCAGTGACTTTCTCGACCAGTCTTCCCCTTCGGAGTTGAAAGGAGAAAATGTTTTTAACTCTGTCGTGTATACAGAGCAAGCGTTAAACAAGGTATATGCCGATTTGACATACGACCACACGTATGGTTCTCGTATCCCTATCAATTTCGGTAATAATACGGATATTGAACTAGCAAATGCAACCAAGCAATCGGAAGTTCATCAAAATTCAGAAAGAGGATTAGGTAATTACTATCTAAGCAAAGGATGGGATAAACTTGATACGAACTGGGAAAGATGTTTTGCTATTATTGAAAATGCCAATATCGTTATTGACGGTATTCGTAATAGCGACTTATTAGCAGAAGGAACTACCACCCGTAAACCAATGCTCCGTTATTTAGGAGAAGCATTAACCATGCGTGCAATGGTATATTATGATATAGTTAAGAATTACGGAGATGTTCCGATGCGCTTTGAGCCTACCCAACCTGATGGTTCTAACATGTATGCAGCAAAAACAGACCGGGATATTATTTTAGACCAGTTGTTAGATGATTTGGACGAAGCTGCCAATTACCTTCCTTGGGCAGGTGAAGACGGATACACAACAGAGCATGCCACTGCAGGTTTTGCACATGGATTATTTGCACGTATTGCTTTATCACGCGCCGGATATAGCATCCGCGAACAAGCAAAAACAGGTTATAGAAACCATCCGACTTGCAGTGACGGACAATTCCCTACTCAACGTCCGTCAGAAGCAGAAGTTCAAAAATTGCACGAACGTGCATTAGCACATTTGGATATTGTAGTAAGCAAACAAGTTCATAAGTTGAATCCATCTTTTGAAAACCAATGGGACTTAATCAATAAGCGGACACTGGATACTAAATATTATGAAAATCTATATGAGGTAGCTCACGGATTAGGTAGATCTGGCGAAATGGGTTACAGTACCGGAGTTCGTATCAATGGTGCCAGCAACAAATATGGCGCAAAAGGTAATAGCAGTGGTAATATCAGACTTACAGCTTCTTATATTTTATCTTTTGATAATAACGACAGCCGTAGAGATATTACATGCGCCTACTATGAATTAAAACAAACGACAGTAGACAATAAAGCTGTTATAAAAGAGACATTGCTTTCTAATGCTCCTTTCAGTGCCTATGTAGCAAAATGGGACATTCGTAAAATGGATGATGCAATCATCTCTTTGGCACAAAACACAGACCAGAAATGGGCTCCAGGTATTAACTGGGTAGTGATGCGTTATTCCGATATTTTATTAATGTATGCTGAAGTGATGTATAACTTGTATGGATTAGAAGGCAGCAATCCCAATGGTACCACTACAAAAACTGCACTTGAAGCTTTGACAGAAGTACATATCCGTGCCTTTGACACTGCTACCCAAAATGCCGCTAAAAACGCTATTGAAGCATCCGCCCGAAACAATTTCATGGAAGCGCTTGATCAAGAACGTGCATGGGAGTTTGCAGGTGAATGTGTTCGTAAATATGATCTGATACGTTGGGGAACACTTTCCGAAAAGCTGGATCAATTCAGAACAGACTACAAAGCTATGATTGAGACTGCTCCCAAATTTATCTTCTATAAAATGAAGACAGATGATCCGTATTCAATTGACATGAATAGTATCACTTGGCGTACTGAACAAATTCCTAATGAACTTAGAGACCTTGAAGATCCTGATAAAGTGAAGGAAGCAGCTAAAACTGCAGGTTATGAATATGTTACCGGTTGGGGAACCAACTATGAATGGAAGAAGGGAGTAGCAGATACTAGTAAAACAACCAATGATACAAATCTTGAGTATGTAGATGATATCAGCAGTGGTTTAAATGCTACGATCAAAAATAGACATCTATTACCGATAGGCTCCAAGACTGTTTCGGATGCCAACGGTTACATAGAGAACTCTTATAATTTCTAATAAATTATGAATATCATTCAATAACTGATCTCATGAACATGAATTTTATCAAATCAACAAGATACACGGTTTTATCAGGGCTTTTTATAGCCCTGACCGTAATGCTTTCATCGTGTGAGAAAGCAAATGATTGGGAAACAGATAGTGCCTATAACCGTCTGTTCCGTAGTACTAAATTGGCAGTCAGCCCTAGCATTAACAATGCAGAAGTTATTTGGAATAATACGATCAATACAGATTATTACATCATTGAAGTAAATACTTCTGAACTTACAGCTGAAAATTATCAGGAAGGATCTGTTATCTTCGGAGAGGATAAGAGTATAAAAAGCTCTCCGTACACTATTGAAGGATTGGATGCAAATACCAGTTATTATATTCGTATCCGTTCATGCTCTGAAACAGCTTCACCTTCCAAATGGGTATATCCGGAAAATACAAGCTTTAAGACCAAGACAGAACAGTTAATTGAGGATATCTCAACCATCACTGGTTCTACTGCCATTATCACATGGAAAAAGAATCAGAGCGTAACCCACTTCTTACTGACGAACACAGAGACTTCAACAGTAACAAACATTCCAATTTCTTCGGAAATGAATGCAAAAGGCAGTTATCAACTTACAGGTCTGGCAGCTTCTACCGCATACACTATCGGTATATACAATACTGTTAACGGTGAAGATGTATTGAGAGGTGAGAAATCATTCCAAACTACAGAAAACTTCCCGGATGGTTACACACCTGTATATCTTACTGCTGCTGATGATCCAAACGAGGTACTTGCTGCACAAAGTGGAAATATAGTTCTAGTTGTACCACATTCTACAGCAATCACATTCAGTAAAACTGTCATTGTACCTGAAGCTGTTACATCAATCGTATTCTGGGGAGCAAGTGGCGGAGCTGAACAGGCAACAATGACAACTAAAACTATTTTGACTTTAGGCAACAAAGATGTGGTGCGTTTCTATAATTTAAATGTTGATGCACAAGGAGATTATTTCTTTAATCTTCAGAAAGGTGCAGATATGACAGATGACGTATCAACCAATATCAACACTTTGTTAATAGAAGGCTGTACGATTAGTAACTCTAAATCATTAGTAAGAGCCAAAGAAGGTATAAACATTCAAATTAATAAAGTTAGTGTAAACAAATCTATTATCAATGGTTGTAGTGGGGATATGTTTGCTTATAAAGAATCAGCAGTCGCCCAAATACCTGTTACTGAAATTACAAATAGCACCTTGATTAAACCACAAGGACGTATCTTCTATGCAGGAAATGCTGCTTCTTTCTCCATCGATTATTGTACGATGTACGGCTGGGGAGGTACAAAAGCACTGTTAGAACTGGGAGATAAAAATACCCTAGGCATGTCTTTAGCTATCAAGAATACAATCTTGGCAAATGGTGGAACTAGTAGAAAGGCTCATAATGCAAATGCAGCTGCTAATCTTAGTCTGACTATCGAAAAAGTTTATGGAACCAATGACATGACATTCCATAGCACTCTTGGTGACGTAACCAAATATGATAAGTCATCTACAGAAGTATTTGAAAATCCGGAAGAAGGAAACTTCAAAATTATAGATGCCCTATTCCCAAGCAGCATTGGTGACCCTCGCTGGACAGAATAAGAAAAGAGAATAGAATGTCTGAAAAGACATATTGAATAAGAAAGGCTATCAGATAAATGATAGCCTTTCTTATTATCTTCCCACTTTATCCCGATACTCCGTTGGCGTCATCCCAACTTTCGCCTTGAAACATTTACTGAAATAACGCGGATCATTAATACCGACCATATATGAAATCTGCGTCATATTAAACTCTCCGGTCTCTATTAATTGCGTGGCCCGCTTGATACGCATTTCTTTGATAAATTCGATAGGAGCCAGTCCGGTTAGTGTTTTCAGTTTCTTGAAGAAGACAGAGCGGCTGACAGCCAGTTCCCGAACCAAATCATCGACCACCAGTTCACCATTATCCATATTCTGCTCCATTAATTCCACCAATTTATCCATAAATTTGCGGTCGTTGGGAGACATATCGAGCGTTGCAGGTACAGTTTCGGAAGTATCTTCTTCTGCCGATGGCACATCCGTAGCAACAGGTGTATCCTCCTGACCGGCAGACATATTGATATGCATCAGGCTATCCCGATAGAAACTTTGCAGTTTTTTACGCTGCATCAACAGATTTTCCACACGGGCTTGCAGATAGGTAGCACTAAAAGGCTTCGTTATATAATCATCCGCACCGTATTCCAGTCCCTCCAGTTTACTTTCAATCGTTGTTTTGGCAGTAAGTAAGATAATAGGTATATGGCTGGTCGTCATATCCGCACGCAGTTCACGCGTCATTTCGATACCGTCTTTCTCGGGCATCATCACGTCACTGATAATAATATCCGGGAGATACTTCAATGCTTTATTCGCTCCTTCCCTGCCATCGGCAGCTTCCACTACCCTGTACATCGGAGAAAATATACTACGCAAGAATTCACGTAATTCCTGATTATCTTCGACTAATAACATCAGTTCTTTAGAGTTTTCTTCTTTTGCAGATTCCTCCTCATAAACATCTTCTATCTTCTCCGAATCATCGGCCACCAGCGTTTCAGACTGAATGGAAGAGTTGGCTATATCCACTACCTGCCCCATTCTTGCCGGAGCATCCGTATCTTCCAGGATAAACTCGGCTTCCTTATCATAATGTTCTTTCCCTTTCAGGAAATCGACTTTGAAACAACTTCCTTCTCCCAAACGACTATCCACGGAAATAGTAGCCTTGTGCATCTCTACAAGCTCTTTCACCAATGAAAGTCCGATACCCGTACTAGCCTGATTGAACAGATTCTTGTCTACCAGATTCTCAAAACGGACAAACAAGGACTTCTTTTTGTTTTCCGCAATTCCGATTCCCTGATCTTGTACACCGATAGAAACAGTATTCTCATCTTCACGAATAAACATCGTTATCATCTTGCCATTTGGCGTATACTTAAATGCATTGGAAAGTAGATTGAATACAATCTTTTCCAGCTTATCGGCGTCCACCCAAAGATAAAGATGCTCCTTTTCCGTCTGAAACAGGAAATCAATCCGATGTTCTTCGGCTACAGCCTCAAAATTATCCATCACCTTGCGCACGAAAGGCACAATATCCACTCGCTGTACCTGCATCTTCATCTTCTTATTCTGAATCTTACGGAAGTCCAATATCTGATTGACAAGACGAAGCATACGACTGGTGTTCCGTTCAACCACAACCAACTGTTCGCGGGCATCAGCCGGCAATTTATCATTCTTCAAAACTTGCTCTACCGGACCTGCTATCAACGTAAGCGGAGTACGCAACTCATGGGATATATTCGTAAAGAAGCGCAGTTTTATATCCGAAATCTGCTGTTCGACCGACACTTCATGCTTCAACCGGTAAATGGTGAACAGGATATAAACAGCCACAAGAATAATAATCAGAATGAAAAGTATATAAAGCACATAAGCCATCGGCGTTTCCCAGAAAGAAGGCAGAATGACAATATCCAAAATACGTTCATTATCCACCCACACACCATCGCTATTGGTAGAACGGACGCGAAGCACATACTCTCCTTTCGGAAGATTCGTATAAGTCACGCTACGTTGTTTGTCGGCAAAGGTCCATTGTTTCTCAAATCCGTCGAGAATATAAGCATACTGTATATTCTGCGGATTGGTATAATCGAGTGCCGCGAAATGAACGGAGAAAATATTCTCTTTATGCGAAAGCACCAATTTATCAGCGTCATCAATATCCACTTTCAACAATGAGTTGACTCCGGGGGTAATGTCCTCATTGGCCACTGTCAGTTTGGAGAATACGATAGGCGGGATATAGCTGCTCTTACGGATAGAGTCAGGATTAAATATAAAGACTCCGCCACTGGCACCGAAAAGCATACTTCCTTTAGCAGTCAATGCCGAAGCGGCTTCACTAAAGCGTACAGGGAAAGTAATACTACGTTCGTCATAACTTTCAAAACGTTCTTCAGAGGGGATGAACTTACAAATTCCATTCTCCGTACTAATCCATAAATTCTGCTTACTATCTTCGCGGATGGAAAGCAGGACATCGGAAGGAAGACCATCCAGTACGGAATATGATTTAAATTCTCCATGACCGTCCTTACTGATAGATACCAGTTTGTTGAGTCCCCCACCGAAAGTAGCCAGGTAAAGTTCCTTTTTCTTAGTGGAGATAATCCAATGGACATCATTATTACTCAAACTTTGCGTATCATTCGGCATACGGGAGAAATGATAGAACTGCACATCCTCCGGTTTCTTAAAGTCCTCGTCAAAAGCAACGGCACCCGTAGTTGTTCCTACCCACAAGCGTCCGTTATTATCGGAAGTGATAAAACGAGCTTTGTAACAAGGATCAATAGGATAGCCCTTCAGGTTGTTCCGGTGATTGATAAACAATGTTTTTCCTGCTTCATTCTCCGTGATATAATTGATACCTCCGGCAAAAGTTGCCAGCCAGATACGGCCATAATGATCTTCATAGACGCAATATACATTATTATCGCTCAAACTGTACATATCATCCTCACGATGAAGATAACGGGTCAGTTTATAGGACATTCCGTTAGAGGAAGTCGGCTCGGCACGAACAAGGCCGTCTCCTTTTGTCGCAATCCAGATGATTCCTTTTGAGTCTTGAATAACAAAATAAACGGTTCCCTGCATGGGAGTACCGGTGATAGAGATAGTGCCGCTTTCGGTGAGGTATCCTTTATAAGTTTTGCCTGCATCATATATACGAAGTATACCGTCTTTCAAGCCAACCCACAAATTTCCCAGTTTGTCTTCACACAGGGCACGCACCTCATTATGCAACGATTCGTGTTCATGAGGCATAGGGGTCATCATCGCAAAGGGTACATTTCGATAAGTCACTTTCTCCAATCCTTTAGAGTGGGTACAAAGCCACAGATTACCTTGTTTGTCGGAAAAGGCTGAATGAATCTTATTGGAAAAACGCCAGTCACGGCTACCCAGTCCGTTATAGAAAGGAACCAAGCATTTCTTTTGAGGATCGAAGTAAGAGAAACCTCCTCCATAAGGATGTACCCAAAGATAACCGTTTACGTCTTCATGGATATGAAAAGCCGGACGGGAACGTTCAGGATTACTGTATTCTATAGGAATTTGTTCACGGGTCACCACTCCGGTCGAGGGATTGAAATGAGCTACAACGCCCGGTTCTTCCTGTTCGAACCACACTTCCGAGGAACGGTCTACATAAGCAGAAAGGATCGGCTTTGCGGGTAACGCCCTACAAGTCAGGAACGAGTAATGTACATTTGTTTTTGTTCGCAGATTGTAAGTAAAGAAACCATCCGAATCGGTGGTAATAACGGATACGTCTGGTGCAACGGGATGAATGGAGGTGATCTGTCCTTTTGTGGGAAGCTCGATCAACGTAAATTCTCCACTTTCTTTCTGATAAGACCAGATACGTCCATGGTCTGAGGCGAAGCAAATATCTTTGTCACGTTCCTGCACAGCATAGAAAGCCTGGTTCATTCCGCCAAACTTTCCTTTTGTCTCCGTAAAATAGGAATCCGGTTCTTTCTTTCCGGGATGGATCATACCGAGGCCATTATCCGTCAACAGCCAGTCATTGCCAGCTTTATCCTGATGAACTTTGAATACATGTAAAGAAGGAAACAGTTCCGTCTTACTGGAATAAATATCCCATGTCAAGCGATTATTCTCATCCGGATGCGTCAGGATGCGGATGGCTCCGTCGTTTTCCGTCAGCAGCCAGACGGTTCCGTTCGGCATCACTTCAATGGTATGTACATTAAAAGTACTTCCCTCCTCTCCGGCAGCTGGCACTTGTTCGAAAGTCTCTGTCTTCGGATCGAAACGATGAACACGGTTGTCATAAGTCAGCAACCACAGAAAGCCATAACGGTCTTCATATATACGGTCTACGCGGTTATTGGTCAGACTGATGTAGTTTCCCTGACGGGCCTTGTATGTTTTGAAGGTATAACCGTTGAAACGGTTGATGCCATCCCAGGTGGCAAACCAGAGGTTATCTTTGTGATCCTGCAAGATGTTCATCACCGTATTTTGGGATAATCCATCTTCAGTAGAATAGTGGGTGAAAAAACAGTGCTGCTGCGCATGTGTTGAGAACACAATAGCTAGCAAAAGGATTACTGAAATTAAGGTTTTCTTCATCATATCACTCGGTTCTGTGGCGTAAAGATAGAAAAATACTTGTAGTTTAATGCAATCTTTAGCGGCTATTTAACAGAATCGGGCCATTCTATAAGACAAGTTATCTATTTTAGGCAGATGAACAAAAAACAAAATATCTTGTCGGATTCTGTTTTTTGTTCATCTGCCCGTTTAATTGGTACTTCCGCCGCGGCTATCGTTGCTTCTGTACCGGCTAATTTGTTTTTTATTTAGTCATTTGTTTCTTTACCTGGTCAGCTGGTCAACGCTTTACCGTTATCAGTTTGTTTCCGTTCTCTACCGGATTCCATCCATCTTCTCCCGCCAAAACAGCATTTATTTCATATCCTTTCAGATTCTTCAATTGTTGGGAGAAAGCAGCGCGTGCTTTCGGATTGGCTCCTTCTCCCCGACTTTCATATTCGGCATAAAAGACAGTTTTTTCGTTTTCCTTCTTGCCCCAGTTGTTCCAGCCAACGGGAAGAATATGTTGCCCCAGTTCGCAATGGATGAATACAGCTTGCGCATACGGACGCCAGGGACGAGACAGATACACTTTTGTGGCTTCCGGTTCCGCAGTCAGTTTGCAATCATAGAATACATAGCCATATTTTTTGCCTTTATCAGTAGAAGGAGCGGTGACATAACCGTCCCGCTTACTATGAATGTGGCAACGGTTGAAAACAGCCGTAGACCAACCGAAAATAAAATCAACCGTTCCTTCGATGTAACAGTCTTCGTAATATTGGCGGCTTTGCTTACCGTATGTGTAGAGCGTATCCTGGAAACCTAGAAAACGACAGTGCTTAAAATAGACACGGTCGGCAGACACAAAGCAGGCAACTGCTTGTCCTACGGGGCCTGATGAGTTCTCGAATGTGATATTCTCCGCATAAAAATCGGGGGCATAGATGTAACAGCTGGACGAACCGGAAGTTCCCATGTTATCGCCTAATACATTTTTCTTGTTTGCAAAACCGTCATAAGTCAGTATCGCACTGTCTTCTCCAATCAAAGAGATATTAATCTTGGATTCAGGAATGATGAGCTTCTCTTTATAAGTTCCTTTACGAATCAGGATAGTGGTACGAACATCTTTGCGAAAATCAGGAACAGCATTGATTGCTTCCTGTACGGTAAAGAAATCACCGCTACCATCTTGGGCCACCACATAATCGTAATGACGGATATATTTCGCCAGTTCCGGAATTTCCTTGCCGATAGCGTCCACTGCCAGTCCGGCAATTGTTCGTGCTCCGTATACGTTTAAATGAGTATTGTCTTCACGACCTTTCGGGAAAGCCGGCACCTGGTTAGGTTCGACAAACATAAACAACTTCTTTGATTCTACAGGTCCAAGTCCCTGCACCAGGTCGTGGGTGATTTTGTTCATGTCGATAAAAGTCACTCCCAGTTCTTTTGCCACATTGCGGGGAGCATCCAGATAGGCACCATGCGTATCGAACAAAACAGTTCCTTCCTTCGGTTTTTCCTTTTCCCCCGGTGTGCGACGTACATCTTTTGCGATGGCATCATCCTTCGGCTGCACAAAGTTTCGACGGACGATAGAGTTGAACAATACCGGAATTCCACCTTTGGCGCGGGTTTCATTCACATACCGACGAAGAATTTCATCAAAAGTGCTACCCGGATCGGTGTGACGGGTAGAGTCTGCTTTCTCATCGTTATGACCGAACTGAATAAAAACGTAATCTCCTTTTTTCACTTTAGAAATTACTTTTTCCCAGCGTCCTTCGCTGATAAAGCTCTTGGAACTTCGACCGTTGGCGGCATGATTGTCTATCCGTATGTCTTCGGAGAAGAATCCGGGAAGTACCATTCCCCAACCACGTTCGGGGTTTCCTCCGTCTATTTTCTTGTTAGCCATTGTCGAATCGCCTATCATAAAGATAGTGATTACCGGTTTGTCTGCACGAAATGCAGAAAAAAGAATAAAAACGGCTGCCAGCAACCCCATCATTTTATGTCTTTGTGTCTTCATATCCACCTACTATTATTATTATGCTACTCTCCATACAAAAAAATCATTTTCCTCTATCACCGCCATCAAGCAAAAGCCTTATTCATCGGGGTTAGATGAGGTGATAGGTTCTTTATTCAACCTGTCACCACTTATTTATTACTTGAAACTTTAGTTTCAATGGCTTGGAACTGATAGTTTCCATATAGGGGAACTATAGTTTCCCCGTAATGAAACCATTGTTTCCCCTTAATGGAAACTTTAGTTTCTCACCGTGAAACAAAATGTATCAAAGCATGAAACCGGATTAACAAACCGACAAACGATTGTCCATCTTACTTGTTTTATTTATAAGGATACCAATTACTGCTTTCCTTAAAGATGTTTTGTGGAGTATACTTCATTGCCTCCTTATTTGTCAACTGTTTAGCCCACATCACACGCCCGGAAGTATCCGAGCCCGCACCTGTATTTCCGAACTCGGCATAACGAGCTGTTGTTTCGTTCTCCGGATTCTTCCAATTGTGCCATCCTTCGGGACGGATATGATTACCAAACTCACAATTGATAAAGACCGTTGCCGCATAAGGACGCCACGGACGACCCAAATATACTTTTTTCACTCCCGGAGCGGCTGTCAGCTTACAGTTTTTGAAAACATAACCAAATTCTTCACTTTGAGGAGTGGAAGCAGCAGTGATATACGAATCACGTTTACTATACAGTTCACAATATTCGAATAGGGCGGTGGAAGGGCCAAAAATAAAATCGGTAGTTCCCTCGATATAGCAATTCGTGAATAAGAGACGAGCCCTTTCGGTGCCTGTATAAATAGTGTCCTGATTTCCCAAGAAACGACAGTTGACAAACATCAGTCTGTCACCTTCGGTGTGAAGAGCTACCGCTTGCCCCAGTGGAGCCGCATTATTTTCAATCGTCAAGTCTTTGAAAGTGATGTCATTTCCTTCCACTTTTACCGTATAAGTGCGAAAAGTACCCATCTTATTGATATTAGCATGATCATCGTAAGTGATAATCGTTTTTTCTGCACTTTCACCCACTAATTGCACATTCTTTACCCAGGAAGGAATGACCAGTTTTTCTTTATATATACCGTTCTTGATATAAATCGTCACCGTATAGTCCATAAAAGCGCGGACAGCTTCCACGGCTTCTTGAATGTTACGATACTCCCCTGTCCCGTCGCGTGCCACGACTAATGTATCTTTGCGTTGCTGTTGTTGTGAATAAACAGATGTTGCTCCCACACCCAGTAGAAGCAAACACATCATTCCTTTAAAAATAGTCCTTTTCATCGTCGGAAATTACTTTTGTAAACGTTCGTATTCCAAGCTAGCCATAATAAAAGGTCCTACGGCTTTAGGATCGTTATTGCGGATAGTTTCATTAATATAATAGTCATAATCGCCGGAACGGTATACCTTTCCTCCCAATCCTGCCACTGCACAAGCTTTGGTGATGGTTACCAATCCGTTGTTGTCCACTTCGATAAAATTATCCAGGAATCCTTTGTAGCCTTTCAATGCCACATCCAGATAAGACTTATCAATATATCCTAAACGAACAGCCTTAAAGAGCGAATAAATAAACATGGCGGAACAGGAAGATTCTACGTAATTTCCCTTATCACCACTCCGGTCCATCACCTGATACCATCCTCCGGTCTTCGGATCCTGAAGTTTCTTCACCTGCACAGCTACATTATTCAATATATCAAGCAAAGAATCTCTTCCGGCTTCATGCTGCGGAATAAATTCGAGCACATCCACCAATGCCATCGCATACCATCCCATCGCACGTCCCCACGTATGTTTCGACTGTCCGGTCACCGGATCCGCCCAACGTTCGGTGCGGCTTACATCACACGCATGACGATAAAGACCATTTTTAGGATCGTATGTATGACGAGCACAAGTGACGAACTGGTTGATTACATCTGCATAGTCCTGCGGAAGATTATTACGGAATGCATATTCCGCATAGAAAGGAGCTCCCATGTAAATTCCGTCCAGCCACATTTGGTGGGGATAAATCTTTTTATGCCAAAAACCACCGTCCTCATTGCGCGGTTGTCCTTCAAACTGACTATAAAGCAAGTCAAGTGCTTTCTTATATTTAGGATTTTTGGTCTGCTCATAAATACGGAAAAGGATTTTTCCGGAGTTGATACGATCGAGACTATAATCGGTTAATTTATAAGCAGTAATGCTTCCGTCTTCGTGCACCATTGTATCTGTATACGCGATAGCGTAATCGCGAATTTTCTTGTCGCCATAAGTATCATACACATCGAGCATGGCTCCCAGTTCAAGTCCGTGGCAATAATCCCACTTCAGTTTCGGCTGAAAGTCGAGCTGCCAGGATTCGGGGTAACGGATCATTTCCGATTCAGTCAGTCGTACAGACCAGGGAAGCTTGCTGTCTACCTGTTGTGCCGATACGGAGACGGTCATTGTAACCAATAAAGCCACTATAAAAAAATTATAAAAAGGAGTTAGTCTCATGGTTTGTTATTTTAAGGATTCAACATAGTCTTTTTTCACGCTACGAAAGTAGTGTTTTTCCTCCAAACCCAGTGGGATTTTTTAGTCAAGTAGGTGCATTTTTTGTTTTTCGTGCACGGAAACGACTAATTTTGTGCACGCAAACGTCAAAAATGTCCATTTTTGATGCAATATCTCATAAATTAAGAGTTTCGTTTTGGAAGAAAGCAAAAAAGGTCTTACTTTTGGCACGGTTTACAACTAATACCCTCTGGGGAAACACAGGTAATTTATCATTAAAACAGAGAAAAAATAGAACAGAATGGAAGAAGTATTTAAGTACATTATCGGTCTTGGAGCGGCAGTAATGATGCCAATCATTTTCACGATTTTAGGAGTATGTATCGGTATTAAATTTCCCAAAGCGCTAAAAAGCGGTTTGTTGGTTGGTGTCGGTTTCGTTGGTTTATCAGTAGTGACGGCATTGCTCACCAGCAGTCTGGGTCCGGCATTAAGTAAAATGGTTGAAATCTACGGATTGGAATTGGGAATTTTCGACATGGGTTGGCCTTCTGCTGCGGCGGTAGCTTACAACACTTCAGTCGGTGCTTTCATTATCCCTGTTTGCTTGGGAGTTAACTTATTAATGTTGCTTACCAAAACAACCCGTACCGTCAATATCGACCTTTGGAACTATTGGCACTTCGCATTTATCGGTGCTATCGTGTACTTTGCTTCCGACAATATCTATTGGGGATTCTTCGCTGCCATCATCTGCTACATCATTACGCTGGTAATGGCTGATATGACTGCTCCTGCTTTCCAGAAGTTCTATGATAAAATGGACGGCATCTCTATTCCTCAACCGTTCTGCCAAAGTTTCGTTCCGTTTGCTCTTATAATCAATAAACTATTGGATAAAATTCCGGGATTCGACAAACTGAATATCGATTCTGAAGGATTGAAAAAGAAATTCGGATTGATGGGTGAACCGCTGTTTTTGGGTATCGTAATTGGTTGCGGTATCGGTGCATTGGGCTGCGGAAGTTGGAAAGAAGTAGTGGACAGTATCCCAAGTATATTGGGTCTGGGTATCAAGATGGGTGCGGTGATGGAATTGATTCCACGTATCACCAGTCTTTTTATCGAAGGTTTGAAACCGATCTCTGACGCTACCCGCGAACTGATCGCTAAGAAATATAAGAATAACACCGGATTGAGCATCGGTATGAGCCCTGCACTGGTTATCGGTCACCCGACTACCTTGGTGGTATCTCTGCTGTTGATCCCTGTCACTATCTTCCTGGCTGTTATCCTTCCGGGCAACCGTTTCTTACCGCTGGCTTCTCTGGCAGGTATGTTCTACTTGTTCCCGATGATTCTGCCTATTACAAAAGGGAACGTAGTGAAATCATTCATCATCGGCCTGGTAGCTTTGACAATCGGCCTGTATTTCGTAACCGGCCTGGCAGGCTTCTTCACACTGGCCGCCAAAGACGTATATGCCGCAACAGGCGACCCGACAGTGAATATCCCCGCCGGTTTTGAAGGTGGAGCACTCGACTTTGCTTCCAGCCTCTTCTGCTGGGGTATCTTCCACCTGACTTACAGTCTGAAGATTATCGGCCCTGCCATCCTCGTGGCACTGGCACTTGGAATGGCTATCTACAACCGTATCCGCATGACCAGAAACGACGCAAAAAACGCATCAACCAATAAAGAATAATATAAATACTATAAAGAAAAGATGATGAAAAAATTAGCAATTGCAATGATGTTGGGTATCGCAGCGATGTCTGCTTCTGCCCAAGTGAATTACAAGATGCAAGTGGCTTGCAGTCCGCAAGACGTGAAAACGTACGATACTAACCGCTTGCGTAGTAGCTTCCTGATGGAAAAAGTAATGGTCCCGAACGAAATCAACGTTACTTATTCTATGTACGACCGTCTGATCTTCGGTGGCGCAGTACCTGCAACAAAAGAATTGGTACTTGAAACAATCGACCCGTTGAAATCTAAATTCTTCCTCGAACGCCGCGAACTGGGTGTCATCAACATTGGTGGCGAAGGTATCGTAACGGTAGACGGTAAAGAATATACGCTGAAATTCAAAGATGCTCTGTACGTAGGTAGAGGCAAACAGAAAGTGACTTTCAAGAGCAAAGATTCCAGCAATCCTGCCAAGTTCTACATCAACTCGGCTACTGCTCACAAGGAATACAAGACTCAATTGATTACTATCGACGGACGCAAAGGCTCGCTGAAAGCAAACTCATTTGCTGCCGGAAAGCTGGAAGAAAGCAACGACCGCGTTATCAACCAGTTGATTGTTAACAACGTACTTGAAGAAGGCCCTTGCCAATTGCAGATGGGACTGACAGAGTTGAAACCGGGTAGCGTATGGAACACTATGCCTGCACACACTCACTCTCGTCGTGTAGAAGCATACTTCTACTTCAATGTACCGGCTGGAAATGCTATCTGTCACTTCATGGGCGAACCTCAAGAAGAACGCATCGTATGGATGCAGAACGAGCAGGCTATTATGTCACCGGAATGGTCTATCCACGCTGCTGCCGGAACAAGCAACTACATGTTTATCTGGGGTATGGCAGGTGAAAACCTCGACTACGGAGACATGGACAAGATCAAATATACAGAAATGCGCTAACCGTTGCGTATTCCTGTTCATACATATAATCAATGATCCGAAAAACTTCATCCTTTTCTCTTCCGGGAGAAAGGGATGAAGTTTTCCGGATTTTACGTATTCTTCCCCCAGAGAACAAACACCTCGTTACCATATTATATATAGGATGTAACAAAATCCAACTATAATGCAACGAATAATACATGATTTTGACCAATTTTTACAAATAAAATTCAGTCGAAATACCGACCTTTGTCAACGAAACAAAATCTATTTAAATCCATTATCATGAATGCATTTCAAAAAACAGGTGAAAAGATGACAAACTACAGATGGACCATCTGTGCTATGCTATTTTTTGCTACTACAGTTAACTATCTCGACCGTCAGGTTCTCTCATTGACGTGGGATGAATTTATCAAACCGGAATTCCACTGGGACGAATCTCACTACGGTACTATTACTTCTGTTTTCTCCATTGTATACGCTATATGTATGCTGTTTGCCGGTCGTTTTGTCGACTGGATGGGAACTAAAAAAGGTTTTCTATGGGCTATCGGTGTATGGTCGGCAGGTGCTTGTCTTCATGCCGTTTGTGGTGTTATCACAGAAGCACAGGTAGGTCTTCATAGCGCAGCAGAACTGGCAGGTGCCACAGGAGATGTAGTGGTGACTATTGCTACGGTCAGTATGTACTGCTTCCTCGCCGCCCGCTGTATCCTTGCTTTAGGAGAAGCTGGTAACTTCCCTGCCGCCATTAAAGTAACCGCGGAGTACTTCCCTAAAAAAGACCGTGCTTACGCTACTTCTATCTTCAATGCCGGTGCATCTATCGGTGCGTTGATCGCCCCTCTTACCATTCCTATCCTGGCAAAAATGTTCGGTTGGGAAATGGCATTTATCGTAATTGGTGGACTTGGCTTTATTTGGATGGGATTCTGGGTGTTTATGTATGATGCCCCATCGAAAAGCAAACATGTCAATCAGGCAGAGCTTGACTATATCGAGCAAGACCATCGCGAAGTAGGCAGTGCTCCGATGACAGACGAGAAAGATGAAAAGAGAATGAAGTTTTGGCAATGTTTCAGCTACAAACAAACATGGGCCTTTGTCTTCGGTAAGTTCATGACTGACGGCGTATGGTGGTTCTTCCTTTTCTGGACTCCGTCTTATCTGAATACTCAATTCGGTATCAAAACCTCCGACCCGTTGGGTATGGCGTTGATCTTTACACTTTATGCAGTGACTATGTTATCTATCTATGGTGGTAAACTACCTACTATCTTCATCAACAGAACGGGTATGAATCCGTATGCAGCCCGTATGAAAGCGATGCTAATTTTCGCCTTCTTCCCGCTGGTTGTACTGTTAGCACAACCGTTAGGTACTGTTTCTCCATGGTTCCCGGTTATCTTAATCGGTATTGGTGGAGCTGCTCATCAATCCTGGTCGGCCAATATATTCTCTACCGTAGGCGATATGTTCCCAAGAACAGCTATTGCAAGTATCACCGGTATAGGTGGTATGGCAGGAGGCGTAGGCTCTATGATTCTTCAGAAAGTGGCAGGTAACTTATTCGTGTATGCTTCCGGAACAACGATGGTTGACGGTCATGAAGTGGAAATGACGAAAGAGCTGTTGGAACAAGGGGCACAATTTGTACACCCTGCCATGACATTCATGGGATTCGAAGGTAAACCGGCCGGATATTTCGTTATCTTCTGCGTATGTGCAGTAGCTTATCTGTTGGGTTGGGTTATCATGAAGGCTTTAGTTCCGAAATACAAACCTATCGTATTGGATTAAATCTATTCGTACAGATAGAATCGTTAGAAAACAAAAGAGTAACTCGCCGCCGAGTTACTCTTTTGTTTTCTAACCAATTATTCAAAAAATGAAAAATAAAAAAGCCTCTTCTCACGAAGAAGGCTTTTTAGGTTTACTTATCCTGCATCATCTTCTTGCAAATTTTTTAACCGAAACACTAAAAACAGTGTTTTTGCATTCCTATAATGAAGTATAGTAAACGTTAAGATGAAAAAAAGGGAAGTCTCACGACTTCCACAATTCTTCTAACCTTAAATCTAAATCTCTATGAAAAAAACGTGTTGCAAATATAGGCGTTTGTTCAATATAGAGGTGTTAATGAATCGCATAAAGAGAGAATAAAAACTAACATCTGCAAAAATGATGCAATTTTCAGGAGCCTTCTATTAATTTTAATAAACTTTTGTAGAGTGGGTTGCGTTCGAGTAGCTCGGGGACTCCCGTGATGAACATCTGTTTTCTTGCACGGGTCAAGGCTACATTCAGTTTCCGGTCGATCAAGACACCCTCTTCTTCCGTCAAATTGGATAGAAATTTTAGTTGGTAAGGGTAGTTGACACAGAAGGAATAGATTATTACATCACGTTCGCTCCCCTGGAACCGTTCTACCGTGTCAACCAAGATTCGGTTCAGAACCGGAATACCTAATGATTCTATTTCTTTTTTAATCAGTGCTATCTGACTCCGGTAAGGGGTAATGATTCCTAAAGTACGGGATTCGTCAAAATCTGTCTGATGATCTTCATAAATGCGAACAGCTAAGTCGGCAACAATGCGCGCCTCCGAATAGTTGATCTTTGCAGATGCGCCCACCTTTTCGGGTACAGAGGGATAAAAAGCCAAACGACAAATAGTATCGGATGATTCTGTTTGGTGAGGCAGGCCGACAGGGATCAGACGCCCTCCATAAAAAGCACGATTAGCAAACAAAGCAACTTCCGGATGCATTCGCCCTTGGCGACACAGCATATCGTAGGAGCGCTGAGCTGCGAATGATGGATATGATTGTTCCAATGGAGACGACTGCTCCGATGAAGACAATATATGTTGAACCGTCGCAGTACAGTTCCGGTAGAGGCGTTCAAACAAGGAATCTTTAAGATTGGTCAACCCGATAGACAGTAAAGATTCATCATAAATGACCGATTGCTCCGTCTTTTGCTGCACTACAGCAGGCAGTTGTTTATGATCTCCGATCAACACAAACTTATCTATCGCATCCTTTTCGTCTTCTCCACGTGCACAGAGGATGCCTAACAACTGCGGTTCCAAAATTTGGGTAGCCTCATCAATAATGGCTACATCAAAATGTTTCAGACGAAACAGTTCCGGTTTACCGGAAATAGCCGCTACCGTTCCCACCATAATCCGACAATTCCGGATGCGTTCGTAAACTTCCGAACGACGGTTACAAGAGGATAATTCATTTTCAATCAGATGTCCGCGGTAGGCTTCATCACATGATAATTCACTTCCCACACGGATAAAATCAACTGCCGGAGCAATAGAAGCCAGCGACTTACAGATTTCATCAACAGCCCGGTTGGTATATGAAAGCAAAAGAATCTGCGCATCTTTATCTGCATGAAAAGTCTCCACCATTTTCTTCAGGGCACACGAAGTCTTGCCCGTTCCCGGAGGTCCGATAAGAAGGAAATAATCCTGTGCGGCTTTTGCTTTCAGAGCAACTCGCGTAAAATCGTCTTCCGAACGGGAAATCATGGAATCCAATGATTCATCAAACCGCGGAGGACGTTGTGACAGCAATAAGTCACGACGCTCCTTCCTTGCAGAAAGGTAAGCATATAAGCCCTGATACATCGAGCGGAATGTTGTATCCATTGTATCATGTTCTATCGCATAAAGGCTTTCGGCAGGAAGTACGGATGAATTCTGCTGGGTGGCACGCAAACGAATACCTATTTCATTTTCTGTCAAGTACTCGATATTGCCTTTGAAAACCATTTTATTGGTGACGTTATCTGTATCGCAGTTTCGTTCATAAAGAATAATGGCATCGCCTTGACGGAAATTAGGGAGAAAAGTCTCTGTTTCAAGAGCTTCACTTCTGACAGTCTTACTTTCAGAGGTTTCATCTCCAGTAATATCATCTCCAATAGCTTTATCCCCAGTAATATCATTTACGGCAGCTTCATTCAACAAAGTTTTCCCAGCCTTTTCCTTTTTAAAGAAAGAAAAAGTAAGTCCGGCTTTATGTTCATCGGCAGCATGATTCTCCTTTATTTTCAAATCATAAATAATTTCTCCTGCCTCGCATTTCTCCGCTAATGTAGAAAGCCATAAAGAAGCTGCCCCTGTACGTCCTTCATAATCCACATCACCGGATTTTGAGGTATAAAGTTCCTTTGTAATGAAGTTGTAAACCGCATAGAAGTAATTCTTTTCCAGTGGGGAAAGAGCTTTTAGTTTCGATTGAAAGTTATCAATAGAGGGACGCAGGTATGTTTCCCAAAAACGTCCTTTCAATCCTCGTTCATTCAAGGTTGAAGCATTGATTTCTTCCAGTTTTTGTGCCGTATATTCCAGGCTGTTCCGCAATTGGACGCCATATTCATCGGCTACAATGCGATTACGCAAATCAATCACCCGACGTACCATTGCCCACGAAGGACGGGAAGGATAAAGAAGCGGATAACGGGTATAAAGCAAATAGGCTTTCACTTTCCGGTGATCCATTCCCATTGAATATTGCAAGACTGCCTGATAAAGCAACATCTGTACTTTATTATTCTCCTTCGGTTCTACCTTCCCCCGGATAGCGTATTCATCCGCTTTACCGGATTTCATTTCTATGAAAGAAGACATATCCCGCTGCATATAGTCGAGACGTCCCTGAAGTCCAAGTGCTTCACAGATATAAGACGGTTCGAGCACGGCATCTGTCTTGTCCAGTTCATAACCGGCTGCATGAAAGGTATCATTGACCGTTTCACGAATATGATCGAAGTGCAGTTTACAGTCCTCAAAGAACTGGCGTTCTTTCTCTTTGTCACGCAAATCGGAACAGGCAGCCAATTCAATAGGATAACGCCGGAAAGCTTTCTGCATACAGGTACGATAATCTATATCTTCACTCTTCGCATGAATCCATTCGTCCAGGAAAAGATTGGCTATATTTCCCAGTAACAGAGGTCGGGCATTTTCGATCGGTTGAAGACGGGAAAGAAAATAATTGGCCGGATGATGCCCGTAATCACGGAAACACTCTGCCAGAGAACTGATATCAAGTAAATAATCCGGTTCGAGTACAATGAAAGAAGGAGTCAGGATTCCTGTCTCATCCACTGCAACATCCAATAAATTGACTTGGGCATGTCGCCAAAGCAGTTTGCACGTTTCTGCAAACTCTTCATTCATTTGAGGAATATTATAACGAACCAGATATGGTTTCTCCGAGACTTCATCCAAGGGAGTCACATACAAATATTGCTCATCAGCATACTGGAAGCAGACACGCATCCGCTGCACCCGTTCGCGGGCAGGGGGCGCAACCAGGTAGGTGGCATCCGCACGCGGAAGTAACCGGTATAGCTCCAAGGGAATATCCTCTTCCAGGAGTTTACGAATAAAGAAAGCTAACGTTTTCGCATCGCGCAAGAGTTGTTCCCGGTTGGGCTCCTGCTGGCGGTTCAGAATAGCATTCGAAGTGAGCCGGAAAGTATGCAGCCGGTTCTGCTCTGCAACAGAAAGACCGACCTTAGCCGCCACGAAACTGATTCGTGCGGAAAGGTCGGTCATCTGTAAACTTTCGTTTTGCATTTGCGCACGACAAATACGCTCCAGCAAGTCGCGCATTTGCTTATATCCTACGGCAAGATAAGTATCTTCCGCCCGGCAAACTGCTAAAAGGATTTCATAAGATTCTATCGCTTCACTCTTCGGACAGGGCAACTTCATCTCCAGCTTCATCTTCAACTTCCTCTTCTGTTTTCTTCTTGTCCTTTATCATCAAAATACTCATCTCGTACAACAGATAAAGTGGAATAGCTACAACACTCAAGGTGAACGGGTCTCCTGTCGGAGTAATAATAGCAGCTGCTATCACTATAATGACAACCGCATGACGGCGGTATTTCCGCAGGAAGGACTTGTTGACCACTCCCATTAAAGAAAGCAGCCATGTAACCAATGGAAGTTCAAAAGCCAATCCCATGCAGAGAATCAGCATCATAAAATTGTCGATATAAGAATTGAGCGACAGGATATTCTCCACTTCCGAACTCAACTGATAAGTAGAAAGGAAACGGAGAGTCAGCGGATAAACCATAAAGTAACCTAGCAGTACACCGATGAAGAACATCAATGTTCCGATAGTCAATGCTTTACGCACGCCCTTTCTCTCATTCGGATAGAGGGCGGGATTGATGAAACGCCATATTTCAAAAAAGATATAAGGCATAGCCGTCACTACCGACATCCAAAATGCAGTCGACATGTGAATAAAGAAAGGAGCAGCCAAGTTGATATTGACCAGCTTCACATAAAATTGTTGCGTGAAGAAGTCATCAGTCAAATCAAATGTTTTACCGATATGCCGTAATAAATCGTAGAATATGAAATCATTGTGGCAAGGCGCAAGTATTACATGGTCGAAGAGGTAGGGCATAGCAATAAAATAGCCTATCGCCAATACAAACCAAGCTCCAACTACTCGAAAAAGTACCTTACGCAATTCGTCCAAATGATCCCAAAAGGTCATTTCTGCCATCCGTATGTTGTACTCTTTTAGTTCTTAGAAGGATCTACAGGTTTGTCCAACTCGTCTTTTGCCTTGTTTATTTCATCTTTCGCTTCATTCACACCGTCTTTGAAGCTCTTTACGCCTTTGCCTAATCCGCGCATCAGTTCAGGAATTTTCTTTCCACCAAAAAGAAGAAGGATAACCAAAGCAATAATAATCCATTCGGAACCACTAGGCAAAAAGCCTAACAATAATAAGTTTGTCATAAGTTTATTTGATATAAGAGGTTTTTAATAGTTGCTGCAAATATAATCATTTTCACCACAGGTTACATGGATTAACCCTGTTTTTTATGACAACACAGGGTTATTAGAAAGTTCTAATCCTGATAATATACCCGCTTCACCCGTGTCGATATACTTGTCAGCACTTCATAAGGGATCGTATCCAGCTTGTCGGACAACACCGTAATCGGCAGTTCATCGCCGAAGATGATAGCCTGATCGCCTTCCCGACAATCAATATCCGTCACATCGATCATGCAGACGTCCATACAGATATTCCCGACATAAGGAGCTTTCTTTCCGTTCACCAGGCAATAGGCGTTGCCGCGTCCCAAGTGACGGTTCAGTCCATCCGCATAACCGATAGGAATAGCAGCAATGCGGGAAGGGCGTACCAAATGTCCCATCCGGCTATATCCTACTGTGTCATCTTGAGGAACATCCCGAATCTGAAGGATGGTGGTTTTGAGCGTACTTACATTGTGTATAATCGAATTGTCTATCGGGCTAACTCCATAAAGTCCGATTCCCAAGCGCACCATATCGAACTGTGCTTCGGGAAAACGCTCGATTCCTGCCGTATTACAGATATGACGGAGAATCTTATGAGAGAAAGCGGCCTGTAATTCTTGCGAGCCTTTCTCGAACAATTCAATCTGTCCGCGGGTGAAACCGTCGAACTGCGACGAATCACTTCCCACAAAATGAGAGAATACTGAACGGGGAATCACCGCGCTCTGATTCTTCAGTCGACGGA
Organism: Bacteroides sp. 1001136B_160425_E2; assembly: GCF_015559655.1. Taxonomy (NCBI): domain Bacteria; kingdom Pseudomonadati; phylum Bacteroidota; class Bacteroidia; order Bacteroidales; family Bacteroidaceae; genus Bacteroides; species Bacteroides sp. 1001136B_160425_E2. The sequence goes on from NZ_JADMQH010000009.1 coordinate 212,198, forward strand.
TAAGCAATGGAATATCCTCCACTGCAAAGCCGAGTCGGTGCATACCCGTATCGAGTTTCACGTGAATGGGGAAGTTGGTGATTCCTTCTTTTTCCGCAGCTTTGATAAGTGCGTCGAGCAGATGGAAATTATAAACTTCCGGTTCCAGCTTATAATCAAACATGGTTTTAAATGCAGTAAGTTCCGGGTCCATAATGATAATAGAAGCGGTAATACCTGCCTTGCGGAGTTCGGAACCTTCGTCGGCGACGGCTACGGCCAGATAATCGACATGGTGTTCCTGTAAACTCTTGGCTATTTCATATGAACCGGCTCCGTATGCTGATGCTTTCACCATACAGATCACCTTTGTCTCCGGATGACGGAGCATAGAACGGTAATGGTTTAGATTGGCTACCATCGCTCCGAGATTTACTTCGAGAATGGTTTCATGTACCTTCAATTCGAGGGCTTCGGATACCAAATCAAAGTTGAACACACGGGAACCTTTCACCAAGATTACTTCCGAATGAAGTGACTTGAGTATATCGGATGCAAGGAGTGCTTCTGTATTAGGGAAGAAGTAGCGTTCGAGATCATCATCAAAACGGGCGGAACAAGAAGATATCTCCTGCCCTACGCCAATCAGTTTATTGATACCTTTGCTCTGTACCAATTGCGACACACGTCGATAAAGCGTAGCGGTACTTTGTCCGGTTTCCAGTATATCCGACAGGATAAGCGTCCGTTTCAAGCCTTTCTTTTCCGAGCGGCGTACAAGGAAATCGAGAGCAATATCCAATGATGCCAAGTCTGAATTATAGCTATCATTAATCAATACACAGTTATTCTTTCCTTCTTTCACTTCCAGACGCATAGCAATCGGTTCGAGACGGGCCATCCGCTCGGTTATCTGGTCGGCAGGTGTCATCAGGTAAAGACAAGCTGCCAGGCAATTCAGTACATTCTCAATAGAAGCGTCATCAATGAAAGGGATACAGAAAGTATTATCCATCTCCAGATAACGATAGGATATGACGGTATGATCTTCTTTCTTGGTCACACGGCTGATATACAACGGACGTTCAATGTCGGTACGGCTCCAGGCAATCTCACGCGCCGTCAGCATTGATTTTGCGACACAATTGCTGATTAACTCGTTATCGCCGTTGTAAATCACGACATCACAGTCTTTGAAAAGCGTCAGCTTTTCCATACATTTCTCTTGCAAGGAGAAGAAGTTTTCCTGATGGGCACCACCGATATTGGTCAGAATACCAATGGAAGGCTTAATCATTCGTTTCAAAGCTCCCATCTCTCCCATCTCGGAAATGCCGGCTTCGAAAATACCCAGTTCGGCTTCTTCAGAAAGTTGCCACACAGAAAGTGGGACTCCGATCTGCGAATTATAGCTGCGTGGAGAACGAACGATGCAACGATCCGGGCTAAGCAACTGATGCAACCACTCTTTCACAATGGTTTTTCCATTGCTGCCGGTGATACCGATCACAGGGATTTTAAATTTATCACGATGTGCTTCGGCAAGCTTCTGCAAAGCTTTCAGAGGATTGGGAACGATAAGAAAATTGATAGTCGATAGTTGAGAATTGATAGTTGGCTGCGCACCATCATGCTGCATAGAACTCTCCATTCTCAACTCTCCATTCTCAATTAATTTAAAGTCTTCTTCCGTAATTACAAAATTACGTACGCCCCGGTCGTATAAATCGGGAATATAACGGGCCCCGCTGTTTCGTTTGGTAGTTAAAGCAAAAAAAAGAGTTTCTTCCGGAAAACTCAAAGAGCGGCTGTCTGTTAACAGCCAATCAATAGTCGCTTTATGTTTGCCCACACGGCGGGCACCGATACTTTTGGCTATGGATTCAATCGCATATGACATAGTTCTGTTTCTTTTTGAAAATCTAAGTACGGGTATTTTCCGATAAGTCGTTCTATTTTTAACACTATTTGTCCTAAAAAGCGTTGATACGCCTCTGACTCGGGATGAAAAGGCTTGTGCGCCAAGTCCCGGCGGATGTCTTGCACAGCTACGATAACCTTCTTTGTTTCAGCAGAAAAGAAGGTTTCGGAGAAGCGTTCCCAGAGGTAACGAATCGCCAAAGGAGACGGATGCAACATATCGTCGGCATAGAAACGATAATCACGTAATTCGTCTAATATGATTTCATAAGAGGGGAAATAGAACACTCGCTCCGGGAACAGTTGTTGCAATCGGTCGATGGCGAGCAGCAGAGTCGATTTGCTTAATTGGTTGGCATGCATCCCGTCGCGTATATGACGGATCGGGCTGACTGTAAACAGCCATTTTAGTTCCGGATTCCGGGCGGTCATTTCGGTGATGAGTGCTGTATAATCTTCTACAATTTCTTCAACAGTTAGCCGGTAACGCAAGAAATGACTTTCCGGCAACTGATGGCAATTGGCTACCACTTGTCCACTCTCCTTTTGTTTATAAACATAGGCAGTCCCCATTGTCACCATCAGCCAGTTCAACTCCGGCAGTTTCTTATAAGCATGGTGAAGGCGTGAATTTATTGTATGCAATGTCTCTTCGGGCGTAAAAGCCGAAAAAGAGCCATGATGCATCGGGCTATGCCATAAATCTTTGTAGGCAAACAAATCTTGTTCGTTGTATTCCTTATTCCTTATAATCTCCCTCAAAGCAGATGAGACGGATAAAGGATTATAAAGAATACCAAAAGGATTCAGGTCCAGTTGAAATCCGGCATCCATCAATTGCCGTCCGATATTTTCCGCAAAACAGGACCCCATCAGAAGAATATGGTCTGCATGACTGACAGATGGCATCCCGGCAGGTAATTCTACAGATGTTTGAAAGTTCATACGATTTTCCATCATTTCATTACGTTTCATGTGCAAAAGTAATCAAAAAACTATTTCCGCCCTCTTTTTCCTCACGATTCAATGATCTTAGGGAGTATGGAAAAACAGATACGTCTCTATGCCGGATAAGATTTTATAAAAAAAAGGAGGCCGAATATACTTTCTTTTCGTATTTTTGCACTAAATTTCCTCGAATCATGAAGAATGAACCGATATATAACTTGCTAAATACGATCAACTATCCTGAAGACCTGCGAAAACTAGACGTGGAGCAACTGCCGGAAGTATGTGGTGAACTAAGGCAAGACATTATTAAAGAACTCTGCTGCAACCCCGGACATTTCGCAGCCAGCCTGGGGACCGTAGAACTGACCGTAGCTCTGCACTACGTCTATAATACACCTTATGACCGTATTGTATGGGACGTGGGACATCAGGCATACGGCCACAAAATTCTTACAGGGCGCCGTGAAGCATTTTCTACAAACAGGAAACTCGGAGGAATCCGCCCTTTCCCGTCTCCGGAAGAAAGTGAATATGATACTTTCACGTGCGGACACGCTTCCAATTCTATTTCTGCCGCTCTCGGTATGGCTGTCGCAGCCGCCCGGAAAGGAGACGCCAAACGCCATGTAGTAGCCATTATCGGCGACGGATCAATGAGTGGCGGACTGGCTTTTGAAGGACTGAACAATGCATCTGCCACGTCGAACAACCTGCTCATTATCCTGAATGACAATGATATGGCAATCGACCGCAGCGTAGGAGGCATGAAACAGTATCTTTTCAACCTGACAACTTCCAACCGCTATAATCAGTTACGTTTCAAGCTCTCGCGCATGCTGTTCAAGCTTGGCATTTTAAACGAAGAACGCCGCAAAGCGCTCATCCGTTTCGGAAATAGCCTGAAATCGATGGCTGCACAGCAACAGAATATTTTTGAAGGGATGAATATCCGTTACTTCGGCCCGATAGACGGACACGACGTAAAGAACCTGGCAAGAGTATTACGTGATATCAAAGATATGCAAGGACCTAAAATCCTGCATCTGCATACTATCAAAGGAAAAGGATTCGGACCGGCAGAGAAACACGCCACCGAATGGCATGCTCCCGGCAAATTCGATCCCGTCACCGGCGAACGTTTCATTGCCAACACCGAAGGAATGCCCCCGCTTTTCCAGGACGTATTCGGAAATACACTGGTGGAGCTTGCCGAAGCCAACCCGAAGATTGTCGGTGTCACTCCCGCCATGCCCAGCGGCTGTTCGATGAATATATTGATGGAGAAAATGCCAAAACGCGCTTTCGATGTCGGTATTGCCGAAGGACATGCAGTTACCTTCTCCGGAGGAATGGCAAAAGACGGACTGCAACCATTCTGCAATATCTATTCTTCTTTTATGCAACGGGCGCATGATAATATCATCCACGACGTAGCGATTCAGAATCTTCCTGTTGTTTTGTGTCTCGACCGCGCCGGACTGGTTGGCGAAGACGGTCCCACTCATCACGGGGCTTTTGATATGGCATGTTTACGTCCGATCCCTAATCTGACTATCAGTTCCCCCATGGATGAACACGAATTACGTCGTCTGATGTATACGGCACAATTGCCGGACAAGGGACCGTTCGTGATCCGTTATCCCCGTGGACGCGGCGTACTGGTGGACTGGAAATGTCCGCTGGAAGAAATTCCGGTAGGAAAAGGACGAAAACTGAAAGAGGGTAGCGACCTTGCAGTGATTACTATCGGACCGATAGGAAACATAGCCGCCCGTGCCATCACCCGGGCAGAAGCTGATTTAGGACTGTCCATCGCCCATTACGATTTACGATTCCTGAAACCACTGGATGAAGAGCTGTTGCACGAGGCAGGACGTAAATTCCAACGTATCCTGACCATCGAAGATGGAATTATCAGAGGCGGTATGGGTAGCGCTGTCCTCGAATTTATGGCAGACAACGAATACAAACCGACCGTGAAGCGTATCGGTATCCCTAACATATTTGTGGAACATGGGGCAGTTGCCGAACTGTACCAACTGTGCGGCATGGATGAAGAAGGGATTCTGACTAAAATAAAAGAATTTATCAATTGACATGAAGATTATTATTGCCGGTGCCGGCAACGTAGGCACCCATTTGGCCAAGCTGTTATCGCGCGAGAAGCAAGATATTATCTTGATGGATGATGACGAAGAGAAACTAAGTGCTCTTAGCGCCAACTTTGACTTGCTGACTGTTGCCGCTTCTCCTTCTTCCATCTCCGGATTGAAAGAAGTAGGCGTCAAAGAAGCCGACCTGTTTATCGCAGTCACACCGGACGAAAGCCGCAACATGACTGCCTGTATGCTGGCCACCAACCTGGGAGCTAAAAAGACAGTGGCGCGTATCGACAACTATGAATATCTTCTGCCTAAAAATAAAGAGTTTTTCCAGAAACTGGGAGTAGATTCTCTGATTTACCCGGAAATGCTGGCTGCTAAAGAAATCGTATCTTCCATGCGCATGAGCTGGGTACGCCAATGGTGGGAGTTCTGTGGAGGTTCGCTGATCCTGATTGGTACGAAGATGCGCGAAAAGGCTGAAATCCTGAATATACCGCTGCATCAGCTAGGCGGCCCCAACATTCCTTACCACGTAGTAGCCATCAAACGCGGAACGGAAACGATTATCCCTCGCGGAGACGATGTTATTAAATTGCATGACATTGTTTATTTCACCACTACCCGCAAATACATTCCTTATATACGTAAGATAGCCGGCAAAGAAGACTATGCCGACGTACGCAATGTAATGATTATGGGAGGTAGCCGTATCGCAGTCCGTACCGCACAATATGTGCCGGACTATATGCAGGTGAAAATAGTGGATAATGACCTGAACCGTTGCAACCGCCTGACAGAACTACTGGATGATAAGACAATGATTATCAACGGAGACGGTCGCGACATGGACCTGCTTATCGAAGAAGGTCTAAAGAATACCGAAGCATTTGTAGCCTTGACCGGCAACTCGGAAACGAATATTCTGGCCTGTCTCGCCGCCAAACGTATGGGAGTGGAAAAGACGGTGGCAGAAGTGGAGAATATCGACTATATCGGTATGGCAGAGAGTCTCGACATCGGCACGGTTATCAATAAAAAAATGATTGCTGCCAGCCACATCTACCAAATGATGCTGGATGCCGACGTGTCTAACGTGAAATGCCTGACTTTTGCCAATGCGGACGTTGCCGAATTCACTGTACCGGAAGGGGCTAAAATAACCAAACACCTGATTAAAGACCTGGGACTTCCCAAAGGCACCACCATCGGAGGAATGATCCGTAACGGAGAAGGTATCCTGGTGACAGGTGATACGCAAATCCGTCCCGGCGACCATGTAGTCGTATTCTGCCTAAGCATGATGATTAAAAAGATTGAGAAGTTCTTTAACTAAGTAAGTATCAAGTATTATTAAATAAATTACTTGTCTATGATTAACTCGAAGATGATATTCCGGATTCTGGGTTTTCTGCTTCTGATAGAAACAGCCATGCTGTTATGTTGTGGAGGGGTCTCTCTTTTCTATAAAGAGAACGACTTGCAGAGCTTCCTGATTTCATCAGCCATCACCGCCTACATCGGGGTTTTGTTGCTCGCTATCGGGAAAGATGCAGTGAAATCCCTGAATCGCCGTGACGGATATGTCATAGTCAGTGCAGCATGGGTTACCTTTTCTCTTTTCGGAATGCTACCTTATTATATAGGAGGATATATCCCAAGTATCACGGATGCATTCTTTGAAACGATGTCCGGGTTCAGCAGCACGGGTGCCACTATTTTAAATAATATAGAGTCAATGCCTCATGGAATACTTTTCTGGCGGGCTATGACGCAATGGATAGGTGGTTTGGGTATTGTATTCTTCACCATCGCCGTTCTACCGATTTTCGGTGTGGGTGGAATTCAGGTGTTTGCAGCAGAAGCCAGCGGCCCTACTCATGACAAAGTACATCCCCGTATTGGTATCACTGCCAAATGGATTTGGGGGATTTACGCCGGAATGACGGGGACATTAATTGTCCTATTAGCATTCGGTGGTATGAGCGTATTCGATAGTATATGCCATGCTTTCACAACTACCAGCACTGGCGGATTTTCTACCAAACAAGCGAGTATTGAATATTATCACTCACCCTATATCGATTATGTAATCTCTACTTTCATGTTTCTTTCGGGTATCAACTTCACGCTATTACTGTTGATGTTCAATGGAAAAATAAAAAAGTTCATTCATGACGCAGAACTGAAATTCTATTTCTTGTGTGTTTCCTTTTTTACTATATTTATTGCAGTCTGGCTCCATCAGACTTCTTCTATCTCCATAGAAGAAGCGTTCCGTAAATCACTATTCCAAGTGATTTCCTTGCAAACTTCTACGGGATTTGCCACAGCCGATTATATGCTATGGCCTTCTATCCTTTGGGGATGTCTTGTAATAGTAATGATCATCGGAGCTTGTGCCGGCAGTACAACCGGAGGTATCAAATGTATTCGTATGGTTATTCTGCTTCAGGTTGCAAAAAACGAATTCAAGCATATTCTTCACCCTAATGCCGTGCTCCCGGTACGAATAAACAAGCAAGTCATTTCCCCTTCTATACAGTCTACCGTACTAGCTTTCACTTTCTTGTATGCGGTCATTGTTATTATCAGTGTACTTGTCATGATGGGCCTAGGAGTAGGCTTTTTGGAATCAATCGGAACAGTAATCTCAAGTATAGGCAATATGGGACCGGGACTCGGCACATGTGGTCCGGCCTTTTCATGGAGTGAACTGCCGGATGCTGCCAAATGGCTGCTCTCTTTTTTAATGCTCTTGGGACGTTTGGAGTTATTTACAGTATTACTACTTTTTACTTCCGACTTTTGGAAAAAAAATTAAAATTCAATTCTCAACCATACTTATCCCTATGAGAAAAAATACTCATGCCTATGAGAATATATTTCCATAGGTATGAGTATTTTTTCTCATTACGGTGAGAATTCTATCGTATTTCTACGTTGCTATCACATCATATCTTTCTAAGTAAAACCTTTCTTACAACAGGCTTATTTATTTCATAAATCTTATTGATAAGAACATCCATTTCCTGTTGACGAGCATCACGGACAGCTTCAAACATCATCTTTGAATACATATCACGACGTCCCTTCAACCAAACGTTTTTATCCAAGTTTTCATCCATCACCTCGATCGCTTTTCTGTCATCAGCATACAACAATCCCTTTTGCTGGAAAAAGCCGAATTCGCACCACGCATATTCTCTGAATGTTCTTTCAATCTCCCAACGATATTCATTCAGGTGCATAACCGTTAATGCCTGCTGGTATTGGGGAGTTTTGGATTCAGCCGCAAGATTAATACCCTTTGCCAGTTCATTTCCACTCCAGGTTCCTATTTCTTCATCGTCTATCAACAATTTATAATTGCCTTTCAGCCCTGTTACTTTCAACGTTTCACGGTTCATCTCTTCCATAAAAGGAACAACCTTCAACACTTCTGCCTGGCTCTTTTTCTGTCCCCAACCACGGGCAATAGTATCCAAAGGATAAGGAAGAGCACCTGCCAGATAGTCAAAGCTCAAGTCTTTTCCGTTCTTCTTTATATTGGAAACGGTACAGTTCTCCGACTTAACGGCTTGTTTATTATTAGCATTAATCTCCACATCCGCTACCTCCTTACCTGCAAATCCCTGGGCTTTCAGAAAAAGATAGGCCATCACCATGTGTCCGTCGTTGTCGGGGTGAATACGGTCGCTTCCACAAAGAGTAAATGTAGGATCTTTCTGTTGGTATTGCTGATTCAAAGCAACCATAGGAGCATTTAAATCAGTAAATTCCCAATTATTTTTAGCTGCCGATTCTTTCTGATATTCAACGAGCCTTTTGATGGTTTCATTCTTTGTCTTGAATGGCGTATTCTCTTTCAGTTGTACAGTTTCATCGTATGGAGAAGTTCCAACCATCACGATACGGGTATCAGGAAGCTCCTGAAAACGTTTCTCCATCTGCCGGTAATTTTTTATGCTCTCCTGATATTTCTGCTCTCCGAATTCTTTAGGTTTATCGCCGTTGTATTCAAAATATCCGGAATCATTCATACCAAAAGTAACCATCAACACGGAAGGTTTCATCGCAAAGATATCACCATCCAGGCGTTTGTTCATATCATACGCCGTATCTCCACCAATGCCACCGTTGAACACACGGATAGGCATATCCGGAAAACGAGTCATATAATACAACCAGATGTATGAATGGTAATGACCGCCATCTGTTATACTATTTCCTAAAAACACTGCTCTCTCACCTTCCTTAAAAGGTTTCACAGTTTGTGCAAACGCAGCAGTACATGTCATACAAGCCGCAGCAATCAATACAAATAATTTTTTCATGTCTTAATCTATATTTTACAAATTGTTATCTTCTTCATGAACGTTTTCTTTATTTTTTGAGAGGGTCATATACGGCAACTGCCACACGTGAATCGGCACAGCCATAATATAAGAACCATTTCTGATTGTGGAATACAAGCCCTTCTATAAATACGGTTCCGGCTGGATATTGTCCGCTCTTTTCGAAATCTGATTCGGGAATATAGAAAGGTTTATCCAAGCGATCGATTAGTTTAGTAGGATCTTTGGCATCAAATAAGGCCTGTCCTGCGCAATAAGAGTTGGCAGTATACAGTGTATCTCCTTCGGCGCCCGACTTATTTTTGCCGTTATAAAGTAGCAGGATTCCCTTCTCTGTAAGAATGGCAGGAGGACCACATTCGGTCAGGTCACTATCAAACTTACCTGCGCGGGGAGCCATCACTTTCAGGAATTCTCCATTTTCATCCAACATTGGTTTCCAGTTGACCAAGTCTGTGGAAGTGGCTACATTCACAAACTTTTCTCCCCAATACATCCAGTATTTGCCGTCAATCTTGGCTATCACTTGTTTGCCGTCGATTAATTTGGTTACGATAGAGGCAGATTTGGAAAATTCATCTATGAATCTTCCGTTGTATGCTTTCGCGAAAGCCGGTCCATGTTTTTCCCACGTTTGAAGATCGCGCGAGGTAGCTACTGCCAAACGCGCCTGTTTGCGGTTCCATTGTGTGTAATGCATTACGTAAAGTCCATCTTCTGTTACGGCAACACGTGGGTCTTCGCAACCGCCGGGATTTTCCAGCTCTTTCTGGCTGTCGTCTGCCGGATAAAATACGGGTAGGGACATTCGTTTGAAGTGTAGTCCGTCGTCAGAATAGGCATATCCCAAACGGGAGGTACGTGATCCGATACCAGTTGCCGAGTTATCTTCAGCCCGGTAGAGGACCACTACTTTCCCATCATAAACAGTAGCAGCCGGATTAAATGTATCACTCGCTTCCCATGCTACTGAGTCTCGTCGCATCGGACAATAGAAAAGGGTCGTAGTGTCAGGAGAGATAATCGGATTAACACCTTCCGGACGCTGGAAATCTGCCCACGCCCAATCTGGGAATCCAGATGTCTGCTTCTTCTCGCCACATGAAGTGACTAATGCGGCAGCCATCAGTAAATAAGCTATGTTTTGTAGTTTTCTTTTCATTCTTACGTTTGATATTATAAATAAGTACTCTTGCAAAATAATTTCAAGCGTTAATCTATGTAATCCGTGCCTAAATTTATGATATAAACTTATATACCTCGTTGGTTTGCTTTAAGGGAAAGAGGGAGGAGTCACTTTAGTTCCCCACTTCACGTCCGGCTTAGCCGAGGTAGTATATTCTATTGTAGCCCCATTATTCAGTTGGTCCCAATCGATCCATGTACTGTCATACGGTTTACCGTTTAGCTTCATGGACTTGATATAAATATTCTTTTCCGAACCGCCTTTTATCACCATATCCCCTTTCTTCAAATGAACTTTTACAGATGAGAATATCGGAGTGTTCACCGTAAAGCCTCCCACTCCCGGTATTTCGGGATAAAGTCCGATGCAAGCGAATACATACCAGGCACCCATCGTTCCTAAATCATCATTGCCCGGCAGACCATCAATTTTACTTGAATACTGTTCATTCAATACACGGTTAATAATCTCCTGTGCTTTATAGGGAGTTCCTACCCAGTTGTATATCCAAGGAATATGGAAGCTCGGTTCATTGCCGGAAGCGAACCAAGCATCATTGTAACCGGCATCCAGGCGGGTAAAGAATTCATCCAGGCGTTTTTCTGCGGCTGCTTTGCCTCCGATGATTTCTATCAGACCGGCAATATCGTATGGCACCATCCAGAAATAATTCTTATAGGTCGATTCACGGAAATCTTCAGTCAGTGGTTTCCACGAACCATCCGGATTGCGTGATTGCAACCATCCGGTTTCCGGGTTATACAGATTCTTCCATGAACGTGCGAAATGGAAATAACGCCAGCTTGCAAACTCATCTCCTACAGCATGTAAGGCAAATTGTGCGATTGCAAAATCAGCGGAAGTATATTCCAGTTGTATAGAAGCGTTGTAATATCCTTTATCCAAATACTGTTTCAGTCCCGGACGAGCCTCAACCTCCTGTGACATTGCTCCCGGTTCTTCCGCTCCTTTTCTCATGGTTTTGAAAATCGGTTTCGGGTCATAATTACGGGCACCAAAAGCGTAAGCATTGGATATCAAGATAGGAGTTGGATCTCCTTGCATTACTCCGGTTTCTATATTAGCCATCACCCAACGCGGAAAAGCACCACCAGCTTCTTCGGCAAACAATTGGTGAGAAATAACAATATCAGAGGCTACTTCAGGATCAAGGATTGACAATAGCTGAATCTGTGTACGATAGGTGTCCCAGTTGCTAAAAGAAGTATAGTGTTTGGAACGGGATTTATGCACTTTGAAGTCAGCTCCCATGTATTCTCCATTCACATCGCTGCATACGTTCGGGTGAATGAATGAACGATACAGATGGGTATAAAATTGAGTGGTACGATCCGGATTAGTTCCTTCTACTTCGATCTTACCCAAGTAATGATTCCATTTGGATTCTGCCTGATTCTGAATCTGCAGGAAATCCCATCCGGTATTCTCCGCTTTCAGATTCTCGCGTGCATTCTCTACCGAGACGTAAGAAACTCCAATCTTATATTGGATATTTTTCTTCTTATTCACATCAAAAGTAAAATAAACTCCGGAATATTCTCCTTCGGCAAAAGTCGCGTTCGGTTTCAGCTCATTTCTTTTCCATGTTCCCGATTCCAACGCATCCGTATCAAACTCTGCTACAAAATAGACCTTATACGGTGTACGGAGGCCACAGAAATTGCCACCTTCCGCATATCCTTCACACTTGTTCGGCGCAGTAATGACGATGGCGGCCTGTTCTATCGGAGTTGCGGAAATACCTCCACCGATAATTACCGTACCATATTGCTGATCGGCCGGATATTCATAACTCGCCATACCGGTTCTTTCGGTTACTGTCAGTTTTGCATGGATATCTTCCTGCACCTTTGCTTCATAATAACCGGCGTGTCCTTTTTCTTCAGAAATATTGATGCGGTAGTTGAGAATATTGTCCGGAGACATCTTCAGTTTACCTTTTACCGGAAAAGTAGGAAAGTTACCCATGTGCTCACAACCGCCACCACTCAACTGATTGATGACGAACCCGGAACGTTTGGAAAAATAAGAGGGGGTGAACTGCACCATTCCATAAGGATAAGTGGCTCCGGGATAAAGATATCCCGAAGTCAAGCCCACGCCCTTCGTTCCTATCAGGGTATTTACTTGACGGGCATAATTACTCCCAGCGCTCTGCGCCGAGAGACTCCCCCACCCTCCAATCAAAACCAATAATAAACCTGTTAAAACTTTATTTTTCATACTGTATTCTCGTTACACTTTTTTAGTTTCTTATTCTTTCGACAAAGAGAAAGGAGCGGCATATTTCGATGTACATCGTTCTTTATTCGGCAGACTTCCCATTTCAAAACGAAGCATACCACCGTCTGCTATGTCGTCATATTTTATAAAATTCTTATCCAATACACGTCCATTCAAAGTAGCAGACTGGATATAGACATTCTCTTTATTGTTGTTATTTGCTTCAATTACAAACTTATTTCCGTTTTCCAGCGTTATGGTAGCCTTTTTAAATAGTGGACTGCCAATCACATACTCATCCGTACCCGGACAAACGGCATAGATGCCTAATGAGCTTAATATATACCAGGATGACATACCGCCTTGATCTTCGTCACCCGGATATCCTCTTTCTGTTGAATTATAGAGTCTTTCAACAATCTGACGTACCCAATACTGTGTTTTCCATGGCTGACCGGCATAGCTATACAGATAAGGCATGTGCTGAATCGGCTGATTGCCATGTGCATATTGTCCCATACCTGCCAGTTCCATTTCTTTCATTTCATGGATCACTCCTCCATAAGTTCCCGGTTTAATAGTACTAGGAAGGGCAAATACCGAATCCATCTTGGTGGTAAACTTCTCATCACTTCCGAACAAGTCTATTAATCCTTCTACATCATGGAATACAGACCACGTATAATGCCAGGCGTTACCTTCGCAGAAAGGTCCGCCCCACTCCAGAGGATCAAACGGTTCCTGCCATTTACCATCGACGCCTTTTCCACGCATAAAACCGATAGACGGATCGAATACGTTTTTATAATTATACATCTGACGGGCAAAGACTTCCTGATAATGTTTGTTTCCGGTCATTTTAGCCAGTTGGTAGCCACAAAAATCATCGTATGCATATTCCATTGTCTGTGCACTCGATCCCATTGATTCCGGATAAGGAACATATCCCAGTTCAAAATATTCTTTCCAGAAACCACGTCCGTTGGCACCTCCCCAAGGACCTTTATTCATGGCTTCGTGTGCATAGGCTTTCAAGGCTTTCTCCGGATCAAAAGTCCGGATTCCTTTTGCCCACGCATCTGCCAGCAACGAAATGGAATGATTGCCCAACATTCCTCCTGTTTCTCCGGGAGCTGACCAGGAAGGTAACCATCCGCATTGTTCTTGTGCGGCAAGCAAGGCATTCATATAACGTCCCTGCATGGTAGGATGAAGAATGTTGGTCAGTGGAAATTGAGAACGAAAGGTGTCCCAGAAACCATTATCCGTATACATATACCCGTCATACACTTTGCCGTCATAGGGACTGTAATAATAAGGTTCTCCATTCGCTTTACGTTCGTAGAATTTGCGTGAGAAGAGATTGGCACGGAACAGGCAGGAGTAGAAAGTTTTCATTTGCTCGTCCGTTCCGCCTTCTACCTGGATTCTGTTCAATAATTCATTCCATGTTTTCTGTCCGCGTATTTTAGTGGCCTCCAAATTCTTATCTTTACCTAGTTCGTCATTTAGTGTAATCACAGCCTGCTCTGCGCTGATGTAAGAAGAGGCAGCCTTTGCCTGCACTTTCGTTCCTTTTTTAAATTTGATATAAGCGCCATAACCTTTGCCTTCTCCTTCCAACTTTTTAGGAAAAATCTCATCTTTCTGATTTTCCCACATACCGTAATCTTCAAATGCTTTGTCGAACTGCACCACAAAGTAGCTACGGAATGTCTTAGAGTTGTTTACAAAACGTTGGTTATTCACCCAACCGGAGATTTGTCTCTTTGCCGGATCAATCTTGATTTCACTCATATCCGTATATCCGTCAATCACCAGATAGGCGTCCTCGGTGGAGGGATAAGAAAAGCGCAAATGTACACCACGAGTAGTCGGCGCCATTTCGGTAGTAATACCATTATCCAGTGTCACTTTATAATAATGCGGCTTGGCTATTTCATTGTCGTGGCTGAACTTTGTTGCCCGCATCTCCTGATTAACAACTAATTTCCCCACCATCGGCATAAAAGAATACACAGCATAATCACTCATCCACGGACTACATTGGTGAGACTGGCAGAATCCTCTGATATTATCTACCGCATATTGATATTTCCAGCCTTCTCCATTTTTCCCTGTTTGGGCAGACCACGTATGCATGGCATAAGGCATACCGGTAGTAGGATATGTATTTCCATAACTTAATCCGAAATGAGAGTCGGTACCTTGCAGTGTATTGACATATTGCACAAGGTCTTTCATTTGGGCATAGATACCTGTTGAAAAAAAAGAGAAGATTACTAAATAAATGAGTTTGTTCATGGTTCTTTTTTTATGTGTTACATCTATTTCACTTGGCAAATCGAAACAACTATATTTATTTATTACCATAAGTAATACCCTGCCAGTCATCCGTACGGAAAGGGGATGCCGGAAGGTTAACTCCATTGTATAAATTACAAATTGGATTATCTGCCCAAGCATAACGCACTGCTATTGGGAAAGCAACTTCAGGAGATGAGACGATGATGGAATTACCATCAATCACAGCATCAGCCCAGTGAAACTTATGATCAACGCCAGAGATAGTAAATCCTTTTACTCAAGTGGAGCATCGTTATCGTACAATGATTCCCAATTAAATACACGGTAGAAATAAGGACGATAAAAGTCGGCACTACCCGGTGCATTGAAATTATCCCAAAAGTTGGAACAGTCTGTATTGGTAGAGATCACCAATTCACCGGTACGTGATAAAGCCGGATGAATATTTACCATATAAACATGTTGATAACGTTGTTCGCCAATCTTATCAAGAAATTCGGGTAATGTAAAGAGAGTCTTTTGATCAACAAACGGCCCATAAGGATGCTTACTACGGAACATCAGCACGTCTCTCCCGAACCACATGGATTGTCCAATCATGTAATAGGTATCACCTTTTTTAAATACCCAAGGCATAGAGCACGCACTTTCCAAAGGGATAATTGTAGAGTTTTCAGCATCTTGGATTGAGGGGTACTGCGTTGTCCACGAGAAATGTCCTTGCGGGTCGGCCACATAATATTCCCACTGGCTGCCAAGGTCGCGTGTAGCGGTACGTGCCACAGCCACCTTATAATTGGAAGTTGTGTAAAGATAGATATGTCCGTCTTCGTCTTCCCACATAGTGTCGCCATAACCTAAAGTGTGGTCGTTAAAGTTATCATTACGACTGATAAGTTTCATGTAAGTAGCATCACCCGGCTTTCCTTCCAAGCTATAAGTAGCCAAGCAAGTACCGAAGCGGCGCATCAGGTTGTTCGGATCGGTATTATCAACGGCTCCCCACAACATTTGCATCTGATTGTTATATATCGTAGCATCTCCTGCCCAATAAAGATAATCCTGATCGATTTCTCCAGCTTGTATTTTTTCTTCCGAGAGTGTAGCTTTCGGATGACGAATGTGAGTGCGTACCTGATAGTATCTATCCGCATTAGGATCATTGGTTTGTACGTAATCAGCTAACCAAACAAGATTTTCATCCTTCTCACCAGGTGTTTGTACCATAATACTATTACGCGGAAAACTACAATTACCTCGTGAACGATTTTCATTGATTACGCCATAGAAGCTATCATTGAACGACCAAAATATATTCCCGTCAGGCAAACCAGTAGTGAACACACCGTCTCCTCCATTCCAGCCCAACGACCGAGTGAAAAGGGCATTGTATTTCAAGTCTTTGTAGACGAACACTTTCCAATATTGTCCTGATCGATTTGGCATTAGTTCGAGATTCCATTCGGAATCAATCTGAGGCATCTTCACTTCTGAATTGCCGTAATAAGGTTCTTGCTGGTCACCACATGCTCCTCCAGCGAGGAGTGCGATACTTAGGATAAGATGAATTGGTTTCATGTTTAATAAGATATTTAAGATTATTTAATTTGTTTCTGCACCTGTAAAGCCGATAATACAAGCCATAAAGGTTGACAAAAAGATGCGTCTCATAATGTTACACTATTAGAATTTAGGGTAAAGACGATTCAGGAATGAAAAACCACTAATTCGGATAACTCTTTCTTTAGATGTATTTGATCTACTATCATTGCTCGAATAATACAATGACCTTTTTACTGAATAATAATACGTGAAAAAAAATATTGTGTTTAGTGGTGTATATCTTGTCAATCGTCTTAATACAAATTCAAGTCGTGAATTAGTCTCGGCTTATTGGCTTTAAATTGTTTAATTTTAATTTTATAAGTTTTACTATGAAATTGTACATGAAATCATTAATGCTACTCCTATTTTTAGGAACAGTTGCGTCCTGTAATGACAGTTTCCTCGATCAAACCCAAACTTCGGATTTAAATCGTGAGACCGTTTTTGCAGATAGTACGTATACCGCCAACTTCCTGACCGGAATTTATACCGACATCGGATTTGATATCAACTACAACCGATGGACGTACCTTTTGGCTAATGGTGGTGGGCTGCAAAGCGCTTGTGACGAAGCTGAATTTTATCCTTCGTCTACCATCTGGACAAACATGATGTTTGCTACCGGTACGGTTAATCCAGTTACGGTAAGTGATGACGCATGGTCGAAATGCTACACCAACATTCGTCGATGCAACGTATTCCTCGCCAACATAGACCGATCACCGATGGTACAGAGCCGAAAAGCTCAATACATATCCGAAGCACTTTTCTTGCGTGCCTGGTACTACTTCATTCTGATGAAACACTACGGTGGTGTACCAATTATTGGGAATAATGTATATGATGCTACTTCGACTATGAAAACCTCACGTAATACATGGGCGGAATGTGTAGAGTATGTGACCCATCAATGTGACTCTATCGTCCAACTCAATGTACTTCCCATAAGACGAACAGGACAAGAAAACGGCCGTGCCTCATCGGCAGCCGCCCTGGGTCTTAAAGCCCGTGTCTGCCTCTATGCAGCTAGTCCATTATTCAATGGAAGTGATTTCGCTCCTACCGATACCAAAGAATTAGTAGGCTATCCCTCTTATGATAAAGAACGTTGGAAAACGGCAATGGATGCTGCCCGCGCGGTAATCAATCTAGGAACCTATAATCTCTTTATTAGAAGTAAAGATTTGAACGGCAAAGCCGAACCAGGTTTCGGATTTTACGTCATATTCCAAGCTGGCGATACACGAAATGCCAATTTGACCGATGATGATGGTAAAAACAATAACGGAGCCTTTGCCGGCAATATCCTCGACCGTAAGTATCAACGTGAGTCCGGACATGAGGCTGCTTACTATCCACCTAGTGGCAGTCACTCCGGAACACGCCACGGCGGATACATATACAAAGAATTGGCAGATGCTTTCCCTATGATTGACGGTAAACCTATTAACAATAGCCAATACACATTCGATCCTTTGAATCCCGCCAAAAGTCGCGATCCCCGTTTCAACAACACTGTGATTTATGATGGTGCGTTGGTCCCTGCCGACGATACTTACAGTGCTACCACAGTTGTTAACACATGGATTGGCGTAGGGCAGACAAGCGATGCCGTATACCAAGGCACTGCCACCGGTTTCTATGTACGCAAGGGATGTGATCGCTTATGTAAAGGTAGTACATGGAACCCAAGCCGTCACAACGATCCACTGATACGTTACGCCGACATCTTACTGATGTATGCTGAAGCAGCCAATGAATATCATGGTCCCGATTTCGAAGAAACGCTAGGCGGACAACAACTCGGTTGTTATCCCATATTAAAACTCATTCGCAAGCGTGCCGGCATCGAGCCCGGTGCAGATGGTATGTACGGACTTGAAAAGGATATGACACAAAAACAGATGCGCCAAGCCATTCAGGAAGAGCGCCGCCTTGAATTTGCTTTTGAAGGGCATCGCTTCTTTGATGTACGCCGATGGATGATTGCTCCGCAAACCGAAAGCAAAACCATGCATGGCATTGAAATCACTCGCGCCACTGACGGAACAAAGACTTGGAAAGAATTTGATGTACGCACGCATGTATGGCGTCCGGCTATGTACTTTTTCCCAATTCCTTACAATGAGACGGTGAAGTCGAAAGATTTGCTACAGAATCCCTATTATAATTAATAAAATACCCAAAATATGAAACATAGCATACATTTGGCGGCAATAGCCTTGCTGACTACTCTGCTTGTGACATCGTGTGATACGTTCTCTGCTCCTGCTGATCCTGACAAAAACACGGAGCAGGTCAAAGACATATCAGGCACGTGGCAACTCACCACAGTGAGCCGCAACAGTAATGATATTACCGAAACCATGGACTTCAGCCAGTTCCAAATTGACCTGAAGAAAGATGGTAAGTACACAATTGAAAACTATTTACCTTTTGTGGTACGCCACAATGGCACGTGGAAAGTTGACGATATCTATTATCCTTTTCGCCTCTATTTCACAGAGGATGGAGCCACAGAGCAGGCCAGTACCGATATCCTATTCCCCATTACCAATGGCGAACGTAACATCGTGATTACTCATAGCCCCGGGTGTGGTTCGAATACCTACACTTATGTATTCAAGAAAATATCAGAAAACTAAAAATCATAACGCTTTATGAAAAAGAAATTAATCAGCTTGCTTCAACGCAAACGGCACATCGTAGCGTTATCAACTATACTTATGACTTTCGTCGTTATGAGTTGCCTCTTTATCGATTCTGTCGATATAACCCAAATGATAGACGGAAAAGCCGTAAACTATGCAAAGGCCGGGATGACTGCTACTTTCAAAATGCATGGACATATTAAGGTTGAAGGAGATCCGCGCAATGACAAACGACTTGTTTTCGGTTTCTTGGCTCCAAAAAGTTGGAATCTGGCACAAAATGCCAGAGTTTCATACACAGAAGATACATTTGATCCGAATATAGGTGAGCAAAACATGACGCTTATCCCATCGACCGAACAGCCTAGCAATAAACCAGGATTATCATGGTCGGCTGCTCTCATGCAAGAATACGGTGTCGGTACCAATATTCTGGAAGATATGGAATGGGCAGCCTATTGGACAAAACCCTATAACGGCGTTGCAGGGGAGATTCATTTTACAATCTATGTCCGTGTACCGGTAGGAAACAAAAATCTGCGTTTCAAACCATCATTCTTTATTAACAGTACTGACGATAACTTCAGTACAAGTGCGGATGCAAAGAAATGTGAGGAAGCCGGATGTTTTGAGGTAGTAGAAGGTGAAGGACTTGTTACTGACTTCTGTAGCGAACACTTCAACAAAACCACTCCATTGACATCATTGCAAAACGACTTTGTTACCTTTAGCTTTATAGGAGGCATGGACGAGGATAATGCACTTGTCAAGGCCGATAAGATCTATTTTGAAGGAACGGCGGTAGCTAGCGACGGACACCGTTATACCGTAAATGAGAAGAGTGACAAGACCCTGATGAAACGAGAGAATCAGTATACCAAAACATACAATATCACATTCTGGCCGGAAGGGTTCTTCAATGTACCTGAAGGAACAGAGCTTGTAAGTATTGAATATGCCTTCACTAATGCCGATGGATCTATCTCCGTTACACAGTCTGATGATGACTTCGTAATGTTAAATATACCTCTTCCTCCGCAGAAGGAACCATTCATATATACGTTCTATTGCGAGTGATAACCTTATATTCTACTGATAATGAAACAGAATATGTATAAAATGATAACGACGGGACTACTATGTATAGCTGCCGTCGCACTAAAGGCACAAGATGCACCGATAGACAGTGTGGATCACACTAAAAGTAATACCCTAGGAGCATCTTCGACGGTTTATACCAACGACTTGATAAAATATCAGTCAGCTACCATCCTTACCGGATTGCAAGGACGATTGAAAGGTCTTAATGTATCACCTTTCCGTGGCATGCAACTGTTACGGACTGATGCCAATACTAAATCCGATATAGTGGGAGCTATTCCTAATGTAGGTGGAGGTATCTACGGAGATAATTCGGAGTTTCTCATTTCAGCACGCGGACAATCGCCTGTAGCCATTGTCGACGGTGTAGAACGTGACCTGTATTCCATAGATCCCGAAGCCATTGAATCGGTTACCATTCAAAAGGATGCCCTTTCCAATATGTTTTTAGGAATGCGCAGTTCACGTGGTGCATTGATTATTACTACCAAAAATCCTGATGCAAAAGGTGGTTTCCATCTCTCACTCACCGGAAAGTTTGGTATATCCAGTGCATTGAAATCCGGCCCAAATCCACTTTCGGCTTATCAATATGCTTATCTGCTCAACGAAGCATTGCTCAATGATGGCAAATCACCACTCTATACGTATGATGATTTCGAAGCCTATCGCAATGGAACTTCCCCTTATCTGCATCCCGACGTAAATTGGAAAGATGCTATTATGAACAATTCTACTACGTCACAAGCCTATAACCTGAATGTAACAGGTGGCGGACGGGTGGCTCAATACTTTGTAAGTTTGGGATATTACAGCGAAAACGGATTGTTCAAGACGAGCGACGCTAACAGCTACAACACCAATTTCAAGTACAACCGGTATCTCATCACATCGAAGGTAAACATCAACGTGACAGATGAATTTAAGGTAAGCATGTCCTTAATGGGACGTATAGAAGAAGGAAACCAACCTGGAGGTATTTCGGGGACAGGATACAGCGACCTTTTGAGCAACGTATGGCAGACTCCCAACAATGCTTATCCCGTCTTAAATCCCAACGGTACGTATGGTGGTAACGCTTCGTATACCCAAAACCTCTATGCACAGACCACTGGTTCGGGATATATCTCAAGCAATACCCGCGACGTCGTAGGAACCATTAATTTGAAATATGACTTCGATAAATTGGTGAGAGGACTTTCCGTTGGTGCAACAGGAAACATCTCATCGCAAGTGCGTAATGCTATCGTTCGTACCAAACAGGCACAAGTATTTCAATACAGCATAACCCAACAAGGCAACGAGGCTTATGACAAGTATGGAGATGTAAGTTCACAAACCAATAGTTACCGTTCAGTATCAACGTACCAATATATGTATGGCAAAATGTATGTAGACTGGGAACGCCAATTCGGTATGCATGGTGTGAAAGCTTCACTTTGGGGCGATACACGTACCATACTCAACAACTACGACCTGCCTATGATTCCGTCGAACATCGGACAGAAAGTTGAATACAATTACGATAACAAATACTTCGCGCAAGCAGCCGTAACGGAAAGCTATTACAACCGCTATGACAATGGACGTCGCTGGGGAACATTCTGGGCAGTAGGTCTGGGTTGGGATATCAGCAAAGAGAAGTTTATGGAAGCATCAAAGATAGACCAACTCAAGTTACGTGCCACCTACGGTCATACAGGAAACGGAATCGACAATGCCGGATACTTCAGCTACTTAAAGAGATACAATGAAGATGGCGGATTCTGGTATAGCAACGGTACATCCATGAGCAACGGAGGTTCAGTGTCGGAAATATCCCCATTGGCAAATACCCTCCTGACATGGGAAAAAGGAAGGAAAGTCAATGTAGGTTTAGATTTAACCTTATTAAAGAACCGGTTGACTTTCTCGGCTGACTATTACAATGACTACTACTACGATATATTGCAATCACGTGGTAAGAGCATCCAATTATTAGGTATTGCTTATCCGACAGAAAATATCGGAAAAACACGTTACTACGGATTGGAAACACAACTTAGCTGGCAAGATCACATCGGTAAGGTGAACTATTATGTATCAGCCAACTGGAGTATGGAACAGAACAAACGGTTATTCATGGACGAGCAATATGTACCTTACGACTATCTGAAAATGACAGGTCAACCCACCGGTGCCATCTACGGATTGGTAGCTACCGGATTCCTCACAGCTAAAGATATAGCCGATGGATATCCCGTAATGAACGGCTTCAACAATATTCAAGCGGGTGACGTGAAATACAAAGACATGAACGGTGACGGCGAAATCAACGAATTCGACCGTACTGTGATTGGTGGCGACAAACCGACTTGCTATTTTGGTATTGATTTAGGCTTTGAATGGAAAGGGTTGGAAGTTACAGCACTTATCCAAGGTGCTTACAACCGCGACTTATATAATAGCGACCGCACGTTGCTCGAAGGATTCCAAGTGATCGGACAAAGCTACGGACAAGCTTACACCAATCTTCTGAATCGTTGGACACCCGAAACAGCTGAAACAGCTACGTATCCGAGACTGACTGCCGGAGGCAATATGTACAACTACGGAAACAACTGGAACTCTTCACTCTTTGTACAGAACGGCAACTATATTCGTCTCAAGAACGCTACCGTATCGTACAAACTACCCGAAAACTTCTGCCGTAATTACTTAGGCGGACTGCGCGTGAAGATATTTGTACAGGGACAAAATTTACTCACATGGTCACGTACCCGCTTGCAAGACCCTGAAGTTACCTTCACCAGCTATCCGTTACAGCGCACCATTACGACTGGAATCAATCTTAACTTCTAATAAAAAACGATGGATATGAAACAAAATAAATATGGCACATGGGCAGTAGGAGCATTTATGCTGTTATTGAGTGCTACCGCATGTACAGACAGTTATGAGAGTACGCCTGTAGATATGTTTACAGAAGATTACCTCTTCTCGAGGACCGACTCCAACGGAACTGTCGTACGTAAGTATCTCAACCGCATTTACTATTACATGCGCAATGGACACAACGGTGTAAATGGTGACTACCTGGATGCCGCTTCCGATGATGCGCTCTCTGTCTATTCGTCCGAGTCTGATGTATACAAACTGGCCATCGGACGTTACAGTGCCTCCAATCTTATTAACTCGGATATGATTTGGAGCGACCCTTATTTGGTGATTCGCCGCGTAAACATTCTGTTGAGTGGAATTGACGTAGTACCTTTCAACACTACTTACACTGATGCACTCGGTAATACACGCAGGCTCAATGATTCTATGAAAGCCGAAGCCCGGTTCCTGCGTGCTTACTTCTATTTTGAATTGGTAAAGCGCTACGGTGGAGTGCCCATTATCGGTGATAAAGTGTACGAATTGAACGAAAACATCGAATTGCCACGTAGCACGTTCGAGCAATGTATCAAGTATATTGTAAGTGAGCTTGACGATATCAAAGATGACCTTCGTTCGCTGCCACTACCTGACGCCGCCGCTAGCGCACACGTAGTAAACACACAGGCTGCCCAGGCACTGAAGATTCGTGTATTGCTCTATGCAGCAAGTCCGTTATTCAACGAAAAGCCCATTGAATCTGGTAATGAGTTGATAGGATATGCCTCTTATGATCGCGAACGTTGGAAAATAGCAGCCGATGCCGCCCGCAACTTTATTAACACGTACGGAACGGGTGACGGAGCTATCATGGGACTTGACGACAATTTCAAGAATGTATTTACCAATTGGTATTCAAACGAACATAAAGAAGTTATCTTCTTCCGTGAAAACGCAATGGATAAGACGGTGGAAACAGCTAACGGTCCGTTGGGACTTAGCGGTGCCAAACAAGGAAACGGCCGCACCAATCCCACACAGAATTTAGTCGATGCCTTTTTAATGAAAGACGGTCACTTTATCAATGATAAAGGTAAATATGAATACAATGAACAGCTTCCTTACGCACAACGTGATCCACGTTTGGAATATACCATTATACACAATGGTTCGTCATGGGTGAACTCTACGATGGAAACATGGCAGGGTGGAGCCAATAATCCTCTTGGTTCGTCATACTCGCTCACGAGTTATTACATGCGCAAGTTTATGGGTGATTTCGAAGCAGCCAACGAATATCAAGACACACAACACAACTGGGTGATGTTCCGTTACGCCGAAATACTTCTGAATTTTGCCGAAGCCGAAAACGAATATTTGTCTACTCCTTCACAAGCTGTATATGATGCTATCATCGCCCTGCGCCGACGTGCAGGTATCGAACCTGGTGAAAAGAATTTGTATGGACTAACAACCAATGAGCAGACACACAATTTGACGCAAGCCGAAATGCGCAAAGTGATTCAGAATGAACGCCGCATTGAATTGGCTTTTGAAGAGCATCGCTATTGGGACATTCGTCGTTGGCGACTTGCCGAACAGGTCTATGCACAGCCTATTCAAGGAATGTACATCACTAAATCACAGACTTCCACGACCTACGTTCCGCAAGCTGTGCTCAATGTACAATGGGACAATAAACGTTATTTCTATCCGATTCCTTATTCGGAAGTAATAAAAAATAAGAATATGGTTCAAAACCCTAATTGGTAATATCTTATGAAAAGAGTAATTATAACATTCTTGTGCCTCCTCTGCATTGTACAGGCATACTCCCAATCGTTTACGATAAGCGGTACCATTATTGATGGGGAAAGCAACGAACCGCTTATCGGGGCGGGTATTCTGGTAAAGGGAGCCGGAAGGGGTACCATCACCGATATAGATGGAAAATATTCGCTGGAAGTGAAACGCGGCGAAACATTGGTATTTTCGTTTGTAGGCTATCAAAATCAGGAAGTCGCAATAACGAATCAGCACACACTGAATATCGCATTGAGGGTTTCCGAAGCCAACAACTTGAACGAAGTTGTTATCACAGGTCGCGGTAGCGCGAAACGTATCACTCTGACCGGTGCCGTGAGCGGTATTCAAGCCAACGAATTGCGTAGAGTTCCTACAAGTAGCTTGCAGAATACATTATCGGGTAAACTGCCCGGCTTCTTCAGTCAGCAACGTTCCGGTCAGCCGGGAAAAGATGCTTCCGACTTCTTCATCCGAGGTGTAAGCTCCTTGAATGAGGACGGTAACAAACCGCTTATTATGGTTGATGATGTGGAATACAGTTACGAACAGCTGTCGCAAATCAATGTCAATGAGATTGAAAGCATATCTATATTGAAAGATGCATCCACTACTGCTATTTATGGTATCAAGGGCGCTAACGGTGTGTTGGTAGTCAAGACACGTCGCGGTGAAGAAGGAAAACCAGTGATCCATGTGCGTGCAGAAGCCGGCGGTCAGATACCTGTCCGTAAACCCAACTTCTTAGACTCATACAACACCGCCCTGTTAGTCAACGAGGCACGTACTAACGATGGTTTGACTAAAATGTTTACACAACATGATTTGGAACTGTTTAAAGACGGTTCCGACCCATACGGGCATCCTAATGTAAACTGGTACGACGAAGTGTTCAAAAAATCGGCTATGCAGTCGAACATCAATGTCGACGTATCGGGTGGTACCAAACGTTTGAAATACTTTGTTTCCGGCGGTTATTTCTCACAAGGTGGTTTGGTTCGTAACTTTGCTAAAGCGGATGACGATGTGAATACCGGCTATTTTTACCGCCGTTTTGACTACCGTACCAACTTGGACTTTACAGTTACTGATAATCTGACTATGCGCCTGGACTTCAGTTCACGCTTCATGAATATCAACGAACCGAGTAGTCTGAATGCTACAGGCGAGATTTACAATTTCACCGCTATGCACCCCTATTCGGCACCGGTGCTCAATCCGGACGGATCGTATGCTTACCTTTCAGATGTGGACGGTTACGGACCTACATTGAATGCACGTTTGGCTAACGAAGGTTACACGCGTACACGCCGTAACGATAACAACATTCTCTACGGTGTGAACTGGAAGATGGATTGGCTCACCAAAGGATTGTCGGCCAATGCACGCATAGCTTATTCTACTATCGACGAAGTCTTCCGCAAGGTGAACCGGGGAAAAGATGCGTACCCTACCTATCACTACGATCCTACTACGGATCAGTACAACATCAATCCCAACCGTCAATATGCTTATTCACAGTATGCTCTGACGGCCGGAACCAACCAGGCTGTGAAAAATTTGGATGTTCAGGCCTCCATCAACTATGCACGCGTATTCAATGGAATACACGACGTTAGTGCCACGTTACTGTATAGCCGCCAAAGCCGTACCGTAGAAAAAAATCCAAACGATACAGGAGAAAAGATTCCCGAAAACTTTCAGGGCCTTACCGCTACCGTAGGTTACAAATATAAAGATAAATATCTGGTCGACTTCAATGTTGCATACAACGGTACCGACCGTTTCGCCGAAGGACACCGCTACGGAATATTCCCTGCTATTGGCGTGGGTTGGCGTATCTCCGAAGAATCGTTCTTCAAGGATAACATTTCTTTCATCCAACTATTGAAAATCAGAGCTTCGTATGGTATTGTAGGTTCGGACGTAGCTATGGGTAACCGCTACCTTTACAACCAGATATATACAGCAACTGATAATGCTTATAATTTCGGACAAAGCGATGTCACTTCCACTGCTATTACGGAAGGTGACCTTGGCAATAGCAGTGTGACATGGGAAGAAGCTAAGAAGTTTGACATAGGTCTCGACTTCAATGCATTCGACCGCTTCTCATTCACTTTCGACTGGTTCTACGATAGACGATATAATCAGCTTGTGAAACGCAATGACATACCGCAGATCTTAGGTGTGGGTACTTCACCTATCAACGTGGCACGCACCAGCAATATGGGTTTCGACGGACAGATTGGTTATCAAGACCGTTTCGGTGAGTTCAACTTCAATACCAACTTCGTATTCTCGTATGCTAAGAATAAGGTAGAATTTAATGCCGAAGCACAACAAAGATACGATTGGTTGTCGGCAACAGGTCGTCCTATCGGCCAACCATTCGGTTACACTTGGATAGGTTATTATACACCTGAAGAAGTGGACTTGATTCATGCAGGAGCCGCAAATGCACCGGCTGTGCCCAATACCGACGTGCCTATCCAAGCCGGCGACTTGAAATACAAAGATTTGAACGGAGACGGTGTTATCAACGACTTCGACAAGGGAGCTATTGGTAAGCCAAACTTACCCAACACCACACTGGGATGGACAATCGGTGGTTCGTGGAAAGGATTGTCAGTGAGCGTACTCTTCCAAGGTTCGTTCAACTACAGTTTCTCGGTAAACGGCACAGGTATCGAACCTTTCAAGAGTCAATTCCAACCTCTACACCAGAAACGCTGGACATTGGAACGCTACCTGAACGGTGAAGCCATCGAATTTCCGCGCTTAACAAGCAATCCGTCAACTGTAAACAGCGCAGCAGCGTATATGTCCGACTTTTGGTTGATTGATGCTTGGTACATCCGCTTGAAAACCATCGACGTCTCCTATCAAGTGCCCACAAAAGTGTTGCCTTCATGGCTTACAAACCTCCGTGTCTATCTCAATGCTTACAACATGTTTACATGGACAAGTTTTGATAAGTATCAACAAGACCCGGAAATCAAGTCCAACTCCGCCGGTGATGCATACATGAACCAGCGCGTGTTTAACTTAGGAGTACAACTTACATTCTAATAAACTGATAAATACTCATAGTAGTATTAATGAAAAAAGGGATGCGTCTTCATAGATGCATCCCTTTTTTCATTGATAACACATTGTAAATCAAGCATTGTTATTTGGTAGGAAGCCGAATCCGTACATGTAGGGGTACATGGCTTGCCGTAAACGAAAACGTCCCACTCCACACACAAGTCGGTGTGCGGGGCGGGACGAAAACTATTATAGTTGCCGTGCTAAAAATCTATCGGTTCATTCTGGTAAAAGCAGCTACTTGAGGTACTTCTTGTTTACATCTTCCAGTATCTGCATCTGCTGGATAGCTATCCGGTTCAGTCGGACAAGCCTTTCGTGCTGAGGAAGTCCTTCTCCTATGAATACGGCATTCAGATTCTCCATGTTCGAGAGGCAAATCAATTCGTTCACCGTGGCATAGTCGCGGACGTTTCCTTTCAGGTCGGGATGCGCATCGCGCCATTCGAGGGCAGTGAGGCCGAACATGGCAACGTTCAGCACATCGGCTTCGCTGGCGTAGATGCGGGAGGCTTGTTGTGGTGTGACTTCTGCCGGGATAAGGTTTTGTTTGATAGCATCGGTGTGGATGCGGTAATTTATTTTCGACAGTTCTCGCTTGGCACTCCAGCCCAGTTGCGCGAGTTCCTGCTCCTTAAGGCGCTGGAACTCGCGGACTAAATAGATTTTAAATTCAGCACTAATCCACATTCCAAATTCAAATGCGATGTCCTTGTGTGCATAGGTGCCTCCATATCTTCCGGCTTTCGCTTAAATACCGATAGTATGGGTCTTCTCCACGTATTCTTTCACGCTGATTTTGAAACTGTTCAACCCCGACTGATTTCTAATTGTGGCGAATTCGCCATAATTAAATCCTGGGTTATACAACCGCTCCCATATACCGAGGTATTCCAGTGTATTCCTGTTTCTCAGCCAGTCTGATATGAAGAAATCGCCATCTTTGGCTTTTAGCATGTCAGTAATGCAGATATAATCTTCGTTATTAATAGACACTACATTGATGTCTGTAGTCAATACTGTTATTTTGTTCATCTTGTCTTCTCCGGTTAAACGATGGGCAAAGGTACACTTTTCCCTTCAATCCCTAACACATTATTTATGAATGGTTTTCGTTTACAACAAGTCAAAGAACGCGTCAGGTGAATAAAACAGAGCCTCTGTTTAAGTGAAACGAAGCCTGCATTTCACTTAAACAGAGGCTCTATTGAACGAATATAGAGGCTCTAAAAAAGAGACCGAACTCATCTCTCTTTTTTGCTTTCGGTTCGCTTTCAGTCAACAACCTTTTTTACTGATGTTTTTGACTGGAAGCTATTTTTAGTAATCACATTTAGATTATAAGGATGAAGTTTAGTTCTAAACAGTACAAAAAGAAGATGATTAAATAAACGAACTCCTCATTTATTGTATTCTCCTTTACAATTTCACTGTAATGCCTTTAGCTATATCACCAGAAGATTTATAAGTATGACCAGCATACAATACTTCTACCTTTATCATTCCAAAATCAATTTGGTCTTCCCCTTTATCGTCTGTCACTTTTACAATAAGATGATGCCCGTCTACTAACTCTGCTTTAAAAGTTAGCTGTTTATAATCTCCTTTCTGAAATCCCCATCCATCTCCTTTGTCCCAATACAGAGAGCCTTCCGCTCTGCCATCCTCATCCGGGCAAACAACTAAAGTCAATGGGTCGAATGAATTTTCATTCACATTCTGAATTATTTTGCCTACTGGAATAATAGAGCCACCTCTCACTTTTAATTTAGCCTGATATTTACCTTTTGTATCTCCTTTAACCAAAGATAAATTTTCCCAAATTCCTCTGGGTAGAGAAGGATTCTTTGCAAATGCAGGAATTATCAACAGGTCTGTCCCCAACATGAAAGCTTGCTCTTCAGCACGCAAACTTTCATCTTTCGGATCAGCAAAGAAAACCGGAGCCATCACAGGCTGTCCATCTTTATGAGCCACATGAAAAGCAGTGTAAAGATAAGGTAACAAACGATAACGACGTTCTAATGCCATGCGTGATTCCTTTTCTATATCTTTAGTAAATGCCCACGGTTCCTTGTTATTTGTATCACAGGAAGCATGTCCTCTGGAAAAAGGGAAAAATGCACCGAAGCCTAACCAGTTTCCCCACAAATCGGGAGTCGTATTCCCAGCAAATCCACCTATATCCGGACCATTGAAAGGCTGACCAGACAACCCCAATGTAATAGACATCGGTACAGAAAGTTTCATCTGTTCATAAGTAGCTTCGTTATCGCCCGTCCACATGGCTGCATAACGCTGTCCGCCAATAATATTGGAGCGGGAAAGAAGAAATGGACGTTTGCCTGGATTAGCAGCCATCATGCCATTATAAGAAGCTTCGACCATCAGACGACCATAAGCATTATGATACATTAAATGGCTACCAATAGGTAAGTTGCCTCCTCCTAAATGAATATTGTTCTCCGGCATCGTTCCCCCAGGACCATCAAATACAGACGGTTCATTCATATCATTCCAAATGCCATCTATTCCATTAGCCATAAAGTCTTTATAAAGTCCGGACCACCAAGTGCGCGTCTCCGGACGGGTAAAGTCAGGAAATGCGCAAGCACCCGGCCATACTTTCCCGTGAAACTCATTACGATAGATATCACAAACAAAAGCATTCTGCTCTTTTCCGGTTTTATACACAAAATAGTTATCATCCACTTTTACACCCGGATCTATCATATACACGGAATGGAATCCATTATCATGCAGATACTTATTCATGCGCTTCGGATCGGGAAAATCCCTGTTATTGATCGTGAATACACGGAATTCATCCATATAGTTGATATCAAACCATATTACATCGCACGGTATCTTCTTTTCACGAAAAGTATTGGCAACTTCTTTCACTCTAGCTTCCGGCACGTAAGAAAAACGAGACTGATGATAACCGATTGCCCATCTGGGAGGCATACTTATAGTACCGGTCAATTCGGCAAGTCCTTTTAATACAGCTTGTGGAGATTCACGATCTATGATATAAGTACGAAAAGGTGCTCCTTCAGTATTAAATTCAATTTTATCTGAATTAGTAATCAATTCAGCCTTCCAAAAACTATCAAACAATACGCCAAACGCTGTCCCGTCCGAACGAACACCTAACACCCACGGATGCGTTTGATACAGACGTGAGCCACCATCAACCCGATACATACCATTATCCGTATTCCACATTTTAATTTTTTGCCCATTACGCAGCAACGGACCGGTCACTTCACCACCTCCATACAGACTTGTTCCGGCTGGAACATCCAATGAGGCATTTGCCTTGCCATCAGTCATCGTAAATTGAGGAACTAATTTCCAGTTTTCCGGTACTTCACCTTTCTTTTCCGGTTCATGGGAGAGAATTAATGAAGGCGTACGGGAAACATCATACCCTACGGGGATAAATTCTACAATTCCATTTCCTACCAGTGTTACTTTTTCTGTTTTTATATTACCTGCCCAAGCTACCTGAGCCGTAAAGAAGAAAACAGCCATTTGCAATAACGATATTCTTTTTCTCATTTAAATATTATTTTAGTTATTAGTTCCACCAACGGATTTTAGTCAGGCAATTTCATTATCAAAAGCTTGGAAAACAGTCCTCATGATATCATATTTTCATTCTGGTCAAACAGGATTTCCAGCAACTCCTCCGGTCACTCATAAAAGAAGAATAAACAGACCGGAGGAATATTGTGGAATTTCAAACACCAATCCTAACTTTTTACCTATATCTATTGAACTTTATACTATGAACGCTTGAAATTTGAGAAACCACTAAAGAGAAATTTAAAAAGAATCATATAAAAATAATAATCAAAGCGATTAACTTTAAGTCCATTCACAGGACAATTTTCCTAAAGTTAATTTTGTTTCTGCACCGTAATAAACTAAATAATAATTTAGTTTATTACGGTGCGTTTTTAAATGTATCAATAAAAAATTCAGCCGCCTCTAGAGAAGATTTTTCATTTTCATTTCTCATATTCTCATAGGTGACTGATAAACAGCAAATAATCAAATAAATAGCTTATGAGAAATACTTTCTAAGACGGCATTTCTCATAATACACCTTCTATTTTAGCTTAAAATTCACCTTATTCTCATAGTATTTCAGAGTATTTCTCATAGTTAAATACTATACTTCTCCTTTTTTTCTGGTTGAAGATAAACTGTAGTTCCGTTTGTCCCATATATTATGGGAAAATATTCCCTAATATTATGAGAATTTATTCCCACAAAATAAGAGAATCTTTTCCCTGTTAATAGGGAATACCTTCCCACAATATATGGGACAAGAAGAATATGTACTTCCCTGATAATCGTTGACTAGTTGCTTCTTTATTCTTGTATAGGTTGATTGGAAAAACACTATGAGAAATGAATCCAACAAGTATGAGAAACAAAGTAAAATACGGAGTATTTAACGGAAAAACTATGAGAAATGCCGTCTTATAAATCATTTCTCATAGTCTATCCTATTAGTTTTCTGCCATTTATGATTAATGAATGAGAATATGAGAAATGAAAATCATAAATCCGTTTTCAGAACCTAAGTTTCTACCGGGCATTTGGGAAAAAATTAAAGTTATAGATAATACTTCCGATAAAGTAACATCCTAATGTTCTCGACGCGTTAGATTGATAGTAATTATCTCCAATGATTAAAGAAGAATTTCTCCGGTTCTGAAGGATATCATTTATAGCAAACTTTATCATACCCTCTCCATATCTTGGTGAAGAGAATATTCGTTTAGACAACATTCCATTCAAAATCGTTTCTGAATAATTATATCCTGCACCATAACCTTTCTTATTAACCCAGCGCAACGTAGTGCCTAAACGTATTTTGTATGGCAACGCAACAGAAACATCCAAGCTACTTCCCCAATCATAAGTTTCAATATTTTCCTGCTCATGAACATTGCTTTTTGCATTGGTATAACTGAATATACCCTCAACTTTAAAATCAAAATTTTCTTTATAATATCTAATATGCGGTCTTTCATCAAAAGTAAATCTTTTCATGGTACGGTGTAGATTATTAAATTCACTGTTTCTTTTATCAACGAAAAAGCTCAAAGAGTTTCCTACCTTATAATCTTTATTCACTAATGGAAGATTAAAGACTGAATTTACTCCAACATTCCAATTTCCCTTAAAATTCTTATATGTGGTAGTCTTTATCCCACTACTGATATCAATATCAGTTACTGGCCGAATATCATTTACTATAAATTGACTTAAAATAGAGAGACTATAGTAGATCTGCTTCTTTGGATTAGATCCTGAATAACTGGCCACAATTTTATTACTGAATTGAGGTTTTAAATTAGGATTCCCCTTTACGTTATTAGTCGGATTACTTGAGTCAACATAGTCCTGCGTTTGAGTGGGAGAAGGTGGTGTCATCAGCCCCTGGTAATCAAGCTTAAGAATCTTCTTATCTGTAAAAGCATACTTGAAATTAAAGGTAGGGGAATAAAGAATTGTATTTAGTTTCGCTGAATTAGGTGTAAGCTCACCGGAAGAA
This sequence comes from Bacteroides sp. 1001136B_160425_E2, assembly GCF_015559655.1. Taxonomy (NCBI): domain Bacteria; kingdom Pseudomonadati; phylum Bacteroidota; class Bacteroidia; order Bacteroidales; family Bacteroidaceae; genus Bacteroides; species Bacteroides sp. 1001136B_160425_E2. Next base: position 245,929 of record NZ_JADMQH010000009.1, read on the forward strand.
GTCGAGTAAGGCTCATGTATTTTATTTGTTGTATTATTCAGAATCATGTTTGCACCAAGTATATAAGTCATTTTCTTTACAGAGGACTTAAAATTTAATGTGAACCATTGTTCCTTTGTATTTTGTCTTAAACTGATACTTTGGGAACCGTTAATCACCTCTATATATTCCTCCGGAGATAACATGCTCATATCATATGTGATTCTATCTTGACTATAAGATGACTCTTGGAACTTATACAGCAACTGTACAAGGCTTCTTTTAGAAATAGGCTCAACATATGATAAAGAGAGTACGAGTTTCCTATTTCTATTTCTATTGTTGATGCTTTGATTCAACAGAGAGTCCTTTTCAAGTATTTTGTTTTCAAATAAATATTGATGCCAAACTGATTTATCAGTGATACGATTCTTGTTAATGTCACCAATAAATGAAAGAGAAAAAATCCGGCCTTTTTTCTTTACGAAATTGTGAGCATAGTCAACGGACAGTCCCAAATTGTATCCTCTATTCTTTGAATAAATATCTGATTTCCCATTATATAATGTATCAAGAGCATTATTTAGGGATTCGAACTTTTCAGTCCGCTCCCGTTTTCCTGTATTATATAAACCGGTGACTTTAATAAATAGAGTATTCTTATCATTTGGTTTCCATTCAAATCTGGAATTTACATTTAATGATTTTGGTTTATCGACGCTAAAGCTTCGACTATTATCGTAAAGAAAATCATCGACGCCCAATATATTTCTACTGCTTGTTTTATTATCAATATCATTTTCTTTCGAGTCATAAATGATATCACTATATAACTTTATTTTACCAGAATAGTCATTACTAATATTGAGTCCAATCTGCCCTGTTTTAAGAATTCCATCAGAACTTCCTTCCATGCCATTATTTGTGTTATTATTTTGCATGAATAATGTGAAGTTACATTTGTCTCTCATCAGATTTATATATGCGTTATTTTCGTACTTCACATCTTTATTTTCGATATCTAGTCCACCGCCGACATTAGCGTTCGCCATTACCGCAGTCTTCATTTCTTTTTTAACTTCCAGATTTATGATCGTCTCTTTTTTCTCATTATCAAATCCGGAGAGTCGGGCACTTACAGAAGCCCTATCAACGACTTGTACCTTATTTACAATTTTACTTGGTAATGCTTTTGAAGCTAATTCTGGATCACCGGAAAAAAATTCTCTACCATCCACAAGAATTTTCTTAACTTCCTTTCCCTGAACCATTATGATACCTGAATTCGAAACTGTTACATTGGGAAGAATTTTCAACAGGTCTCTCACTGATGCATATTCAGGCAATGAATATATGCTAGTGTTATACTCTATTGTATCTCCTTTTGTTATAATAGCTGGAGCACTACCAGTTATAGAAACCTCTTTTAACGCATATGACTGTTCATCTAGCAAAATCTCACCGACATGCTGATTGACTTGCGCCATATCTATTTTAAACTGCTTCAGTAAAGTTCGAAAACCTAATAACTTTATTTCCATTATAAAGTTAGGGATCGAAACGTCTAGCGAGAACATGCCAGAAGCATCGGTTTGAGTTCCAATAATAAAAGTGCTATCTGGAACAGACAGCAGTCTAATTGTAGCACCTTGTAGGTTTCTGTTATTAACATCTTTAACTACCCCAGCTATCTTACACGATTTTTGTCCATATACACACAAGGATAATATCAATGATATTAATAAAATGACATATCTCATAGAAAAAATATATTGCAGAAAAACTGTACACAAAGGTCATCAATTCTTCTGACATAGAAGAAATAATCCTTTAGATATTCTCAAGTATGTTTAGATTCTATATCAATAGGGCATGCGCATTTCGCTCATGCCCTAATTAATAATTCTATAAATCTCAATATTTAGCAATCAACTCCTCGCATACAAAGATGCAAAGTGGCATCTGGGCTAATATTATAGTCAGCTAAAGTCCGCCCATCCTCCAATTGTTTTCCAGCAAATAATAATCGCATATTCTCTGGTATCCAACCCGTTTTTTCAAAGATCATTTTCCTGACCTCTTCTATTTTTGTTGTCTGTTCAACTTCCAATGTAAGTGTTACACCATGCAAATTTTTCACATAAATCCGCATAGCGTCAGCAGCTATCGGAAAAGCAAAAAGCATGAAATTGCATAATGCAATTGCGAGCAAAGATTTCTTTAATGTTTTCATAATTCTTTGATTTTAAGATTAAACGTTAATCTATACATTTATTTGTGGGAATGATAATGTCTTGTTTGTTTATTTTCATAAGTCGTTATGTATTAAAGGTATATAACTATATTTTATAAGTTTCGCTTGTGCGTTTTTCAAACTAAAAACAAAAGTAATAAATGCTTTCAAGTAATCGTACGCTTCGCTAGCTAATTTATATCCTAAAAACAATCCAAATAAAAGGAAGAATAAATAAGACAGCAATATAGGAATATTCCATTTACCTTGTTTATTTATAGCACTCACTTCTGATGATAATATTTACATAGCATCAGCACCACCCAAATCAACACTGGTAAAACGTCCGGAAATAACATCCATCTGTCGGGCATCGTAATCATACAGGTTCAATCCATTATCTGTATTCAGTGCCTTACCGTTATACTTATGCTTAACTCTTCATCCACTTAACAAAATCAAGATTGGGTTTCTCATAAGACACATTTAGCTCCATTAATGCCTCAAAAGCCAATAACCTAGATTGTTTCCAACTAGCATTATCTTCTAGTCTTTCAAGATTCCATAAAGTTTCATTATTAGACATTACTTCAAATAGATTGTCTATTCGGTTCAAAATAGCAAGATGTTGTGGCAAAATCAACCCAGCATCTACTAATTGAGGAACCAATGAATAAATATCACTATATAACAAAGCTATTTCATCAGTGACATTCACGTATTGTGGAAAGGACTCTATTTGAACATTCGCTTCTGAAGCTACAAGCCTCAAAACTTGAATAAGATTATTGTATATAAGTTTTGTTTCCATCTTTAAAATATTCTAGATATAACCTTTGCTTTAAGAAACTTTCCAATAAGGGTTTACACCATGATGTCCACCACCAGGATGCCATTGTATCATCCTACCTGTTCGGCCGTTCGTCGTATATTCTCTAAGTATCCTACCTTGTCCTTTATGCGCCCCTCTTCCCAATGTCTCGACCTACCAGCCAGGTGTCTTACCTAATAGGCCTTCAACCTGGGCTGGAGTTTGGCCTTGCAGCAATGAAGAGTTAGCAAAACATCATCTACACTTTCGAGTGATCGCCCTACCTGTCTAATAGCGGTAGTAGTCCTGCCAGCAACCATGCCTCCCTCTTTTCCAATTGCACGCATTATTCCTTTGGCAGTCCATCCTAAAAGTTTCCCGGCAAAGTACCCTCCCACATATGCTAACCAAGGATTCTCCTATTGGACGTGCTATGTCATCTACAGTACGACTATTCAATCCATTCTCCGTATCCAGCTCCTTACCATTATATTTGTAAGGCTGCTTGTCTGCAAAGGTACCCTCTGCAAAAGACATACCATAAGGATAATAGTGAGTCGTCTGAACAACAGTTCCATCAGACCTGGCCACAACACGGTTGTTACC